>JAHWKK010000007.1 GCA_019347945.1 Acidobacteriota bacterium
GTGACCCACTCGGTCCCGTCGGAACCTCTGCCCGCCCCCGACGTCGTCTGGACGGTGACCGACCATCTCGGGACGCCGAGGATCCAGACCGACTCGACCGGCGCGATCGTCTGGCACGCCGAGCACGAGCCGTACGGCCGTATCTACCTGCTGCGCGAAGGGGAGGGACGCCACCAGCCGCTCCGCTTCCCCGGCCAGGAGGCCGAACAGCTCGGCCTTAATGCACCCAACGGCAGTACGGACCGGAACTACAACATCTTCAGATGGTATCGAGCGGGGGAAGGGCGGTATACACAAGGTGATCCACTGGGGCTTATCGGTGATGTGAATCTGTATCGATACTCAATGAACAGACCTCTGCTTGTGATCGATAGACTGGGCATGGCCCCATGCGAGAAGGACCCCTCTCTGGTCGGCTGCATGTATATGGGCTCGACATGCTGTGCGCAGAAATGTATTGACGACCTCCAGTGGATGGTATGTCAGACAAAGAAGAATAAGAAGGATTTCACGATCATCGGAGTTGTGAGCGGCGCCTCCGTCGGCGCAGGCGTTGGACTAAGCATAGGAGGACCGGTAGGAGTGTGTGTTGGAGCGGTGGTGGGCGGAGTGGTTGGTGGCGTGGGAGGCTATACGCTAGGAAAGGAATGGGGCGTAGCTGAGGATCTCTGGTGGATCTATTTTAAGGACTGCATGGCTCACTGTGGTCAATCCTGCAAGAAGGATGATCAATGCCACCTCAAGAATCAATTCAACGAATTGACTAAAGATCTATGAGATACATTGATAAGATTCTCACGTTCTCTCGCACACGACGATACCGTCGAACACTCCTGTTCATAGTAGGTATCGCCGTGGTCGAGTTAGTCGTCAGCTGGTGGCTAATTGTCCACGGAAACGCTGAAATGTATGAAATGACTTCTACGAAAGAAGCACTTATGCTGACAGATACACTCAAGTGTGTTGCGCTTTCGGTTTTTACACTGGTGACGGGTTATATCGCGCTTAAGTTTCTCATACCATTGTTTCTAACCGAGGAGCGACTTGCCGCTCTTTCCGATGCGGGAGTTGCATCTAGGAAATGATAGAAGCCTGGGACTTGTAGAGGGCCAGACCGTAGAAGGAGCCACGTCTACGTTTTTCGATCATGCTGAGTCTATACGAGTTAGCTCCGGTAGGAGGCTTGGCTGATTCTTTCTTCACCTCTACGAAGAGTAGACTTATCTAACCGTGATAACCACCTCGTCCCTGAATCCTGGATCCTGGTTCCTGACTCCTGCGACCGAAGGGAGCTACGTCTGGTTTGCCGGGGCGCCGGTCGCGCAGGTGACCCACTCGGTGCCATCGGAGCCTCTGGCCGCCTCTGAGGTCGTCTGGACGGTGACCGATCACCTCGGGACGCCGCGGATCCAGACCGACTCGACCGGCGCGATCGTCTGGCACGCCGAGCACGAACCGTACGGCCGCATCTACCTGCTGCGCGAAGGGGATGGGCGCCACCAGCCGCTCCGCTTCCCCGGTCAGAAAGCCGAACAGCTCGGCGTCGACGCCGCCAACGGCATCACCGACCGGAATTACAACATCTTCCGGTGGTACCGGGCGGCGGAGGGGCGGTACACCGAAGCTGATCCGCTGGGCGTCGCGTTGGCGGGTCCAAACCTTTACGGGTATGTCGACGGCAATCCTCTGACACTGATCGATCCTGCTGGGCTTCTAAAGGTGAAACAGACAATCACTAAGCGGGGCCCGCAGCTCGGTGGCGGGCAATACAGTCTGAGTTTCTCGAAGGTCAACACCGACGCGAGTTGTAGCGGATGTGATGGTGAAGGTTGGTCTTTTGAGCTGAGCCTCAATTACGATCATGGTTATCTGTGCACAACCTTTATTTCGTGCACCATCGAGAAGCATCACGCCAATATTGCCACCGCGTTTGTTTCTAAAGCGGCGATGACCTTCAAGAAGCACGAAGCTCAGGTGTATTCATCGAAGGCAGCATGTCAGAAAGCCGCGAAATCCTACGCTCAGGAGTTGAAGTGGTTCATGAAGAACCCCGGGGCGTGGCCGGAAAAAATCCAAGAAGGTTTCTGGAAGGCACAGCAGGACTACGAGGAAACTCATCACGGAAACGGGTGTGATCTCTGGCCTTGGTGGTGCGGAGCCATGTGATGTTCGACGTTACGACAAGCGCGGGGCTTCTGCTGCTGGCTGGGGTGGCAGGGGTGACTCTTTCAGTTGTTGTTGCCTTGCTCGTTCTGTATGTTCAACGAGCCACCAGTTCGCCGCCGCTGAAGGTCGTAAGTCTGGTCGCAATAGTGTTGCTGCTGGGCGGTACACCCTTCGTGTTGGGGCCGCTCATTCAGTGGGTCAACCCGACTTCCGGGGTGGGACGGGTTTTCGTTCATCCCTCCCAGCTGGTTTTGCTGGGTCCATCGATGTTAGCGGCAGTTGTGGCCCTGACAGTTTGGATAAAGAGCCGAGTTCACGAACCGGGAAATTAGGGAAATTTGAAGAGCGGATATCGAGGGTCACACCTTCGTTTTTCGGTTCGGTCGTACGAATCTGACCGTCGAGGTGATCTACGGGGAGCCGATCCAGATGCTGGATCGTCGTTTGTTGCTCGTGGGAGCGGTCGAAAAGTGCGTCGAGACAGCCGGGCGACTCAGTACGGCGTCGAGAATGACCAACTCAGGCACAGCTCGACCGTGGCGAGGCGATTCAGAATGGCTGTCGGATGAGAACCTCGGGCGGCGGAAGAGGTGGAGCATGCGCGCGGAGGGTCGTCGACGCGAAGGGTGGTATGACGCCGACGTTGCGTCCGAGCTTCTTCCGCGGGCCGCTCGAGACGCTGCCGGGCGCGATGCGGGTCGTGGTCTCCTGGCCGAATCGCCAGACGAGCAAGCACGCGCTCGCGATCGACGCGATCTCGGATGACCTCGCCTCCGACGCGCTGGCGGAGTCCACCCTGAGGACGCAGCGGCGTGCAACGAGTCGGGAGCGTCCCGCCTTTTCGAGCCCCGAGCCCTCAGCTCCGAGCCCCGCTTCTCTCACTGCGAACGCAGCGAGCGTGACGGGAGCTCGTCGCTACTCGCTCTACTCCCCCGAGATGAATCTTCTCTCCGAGACGGAGTACACCGACGCATCCGCTCCGCCCATCCAGCATGACTACGTCTGGTTTGCCGGGGCGCCTGTCGCCCAGGTGACCCACTCGGTCCCGTCGGAGCCTCTGGCCGTCCCTGAAGTCGTCTGGACGGTGACCGATCACCTCGGGACGCCGAGGATCCAGACCGACTCAACCGGCACGATCGTCTGGCACGCCGAGCACGAACCGTACGGCCGCATCTACCTCCTGCGCGAAGGGGAGGGACGTCACCAGCCGCTCCGCTTCCCCGGCCAGGAGGCCGAACAGCTCGGCATGAATGCCCCCAACGGCGTCACCGACCGGAATTACAACATCTTCAGATGGTACCGAGCGGCAGAGGGACGGTATACGCAGGCTGATCCTCTGGGATTGGAAGCTGGAGCGCACCTCTTCGTCTATGGGGCATGGAGCCCAGCCAGCATGATCGATCCCTTAGGACTGGTAACTTGGAAATGCGACGTTGAAGTGTTTTCAGCAGGTTTTGTTGCCGTTGGTGTCGCTGATTACGATCTTTTTTGTGTCTCCGCTTGTTATAAGGGAAAGCAGATATGGGTAGATTTAAATGTTCATGTCATAGGATTCTCATTCGGTACCCCTTCAGGTGGTTATTTCTCGATAGTCCTAGACGATCACTTTGAAAAGCCGAATCCTACGAGCTTGAGCGGAAAAGCGTTCGTTAAAAGCTTGGCTGCTTCTTTGGGAGGAGGATGGTCTCACGTTGAGATGACGCTTGGCTCAGGTGAAGGTATGACTCCATCCGCGGGATCGGGGTTGGGATCCGGAGGTGGTGAAGGAGCAGCTGCTGTTGGAGCAAGCTTCGACGTGATGTGGGGTAACTCCATGCTAACCAAGTGGGGGGAGTGGTGCTGTCCATGAACAGAGCCGCAACATGGCTTTTGGGAGCCCTCAGTATATGGCCACTACTATATTCGATGCTGTATTTAATCTGGTGGATCGCTCGAATGGACCTTCGTCTTGGAATTGTTCACTTCATAACTATAATCATCAGTATTTCCATGGCCATATTCTTTGCGTTTGATGTATTTCGCCGACCGATTGACACATCTCGGAAAAGCTTGTGGTTGGCCGGGTTGATTCTCGCGCCAGTTGTTACTATACCGATCTATTTCTGGTGGTTCCGAAAGCAAGAGTTTGTCTAGAGGTCTAACAACGCATTTCGAGAGCGTCGGAAAGAGGAGGGTGAGGGGTCTACCATCGGATTTTGAGGGCGGCGGAGGTTGTGGGGGAGGTTGGGGCCACACCTTCGCTTTTCGCAGGCTTAGATCGGAACGCACTGAATCTATAGGAGTTAGGTCAGACTCAGCGCGGCTCGTTCTTTCATCCCCATCTACGAGGAGTAGACTTGCCGAACCGTGAAAGCCACCGCGTCACTGGATCCTGAATCCTGGCTCCTGACCCCTGCGACCGAAGGGAGCCACGTCTGGTTTGCCGGCGCGCCGGTCGCCCAGGTGACCCACTCGGTGCCGTCGGAGCCTCTGGCCGCCCCCGAGGTCGTCTGGACGGTGACTGATCACCTCGGGACCCCGAGAATCCAAGCCGACTCGACCGGCGCGATCGTCTGGCACGCCGAGCACGAACCGTACGGCCGCATCTACCTTCTGCGCGAAGGGGAGGGACGCCACCAGCCGCTCCGCTTCCCCGGCCAGGAAGCCGAACAGCTCGGCGTGAATGCCGCGAACGGCATCACCGACCGGAATTACAACATCTTCCGCTGGTACCGGGCGGCGGAGGGGCGGTATACGCAGGCCGATCCGGCAGGACTATTCGGAGGGCTCAACCTCTATATCTATGTCGGTGATGAGCCAATCAGCGGAAAAGACCCGCTGGCCCTGTGGAAACCAGGAACGAAGATCGCGAATCCGTATCATTCAACAACCATTTGTAACGGTGATGGTGGTGTAACTTACCAGATTTCGAAAGGAGTCACCGAAGCAGAGATGGACTGCTTTGGTCACTGCATCAAACTCCACGAGATAACTCATGTGTTTCAAGTTGTCGAAGCCAATCCAGGGATATGTCTAGGTAAGCCCCCTGGTCTGCTAATCGAGTCGTCGTCGACGGAAGAGCTTCATGCCGCTGAGTATGAAGCCTACGTAGAGACACTGAAATGTCTAGGCCCAATAATCGGCGGACTCTGTTGTCCACCTTTGGCAGAGAATTACAGGGACACGCTTTACAACAGTTACGAGACGCTCTACGAGAAACACGGCGCAACGCCGCTTCCGGAAGGTCTCGCAAAGCCATGACACGATGCTTGTTAGCACTGGTTGTTTTAGCGAGTTGTCACGCTCCCGTGCCTCAGGAGTCTACCAGAGAGAAACAGCCAGCAGAGAAACAACTAATTGACGCCAAACAGATTGAGGCTACTATAATAGAATTCAGGGTGTGTAATGTATCGCCTGAGACCATAGTGGTGCGAGAAGGAAACATGCCGTGGAACTATTTGGCGTTCCGGCGCCTGATTGCAATCACCTCTAGAGGCTCTGTCCTCGAAAAGAGTGGTATAATACTTGATCCTTGGGTTGGCCAGAATGTATATATCCCTTCAGGAGAATGTAGAACGGGTCAGTTGGATCTGGCGTATTTTTTTCCTAATATTAACGAAGTCCTCTCCCGGGAAGGCCCTGTTGATGTTCTGTGGCTGATCGATTTCCAGACAAGTACAGAAAGCATTTCGAATTTCGGTGGCGTTACGCTCGACCGTCCTGAGAATTAACCGTAGAGGGGGGTCACACCTTCGTTGTTCGGATTGAACTGGCAACCTACTGAGCATGAGAACGTTATGGTGGCACGCCTCCGACTCTTGTTGGAGCACACTCTACAAGGAGTAGACTTCCACGATCCATGGCAACCCGAGTTCTCCCGACCTTGCCCTCCAGACCCCGGCGAGCGCAGCGAACCCGGTCACTAGTCCCGCGTCCCGCCATCTCGAGCCCCGAGCCCCGAGCTCCGCGCCCCGCCTCTCTCACCGCGAGCGTGAGCTCGGTCACCGGTGATCGCCGCTACAATCTCTACTCACCCGAGGTACGGAGGGTCAGACCTTCGTCATTCGGTCTTTGCAGGAGTTTCTCCCTCGGAATGGAAACTTTTGTGGCAGATCTCCACGAGGAGTAGAATGCCTTTTGAGTCCCGAAAATGTGCCTGAACCGACAATCGAAGGTCTGGCCCCCAATTCCCCATCTGTTTAGAGAAGTTTCTCAGTCTAAAGTAAGATAAGGCTATGCGAGAACTTAATTTCTTTATAGTGATTCTGCAGGTACTCCTCTATGGCACTGCCTGTGCGACGGAGGTCACAGAACGGGGTGCGCCTGCTCCAGTGGCTGCTGCGATCGTAGACTGCCTGAGCAGTAATGACGACACGATCGATACTCAAAGGTGTTTAGCGGAACTAAGACGACGTGATCCTTCGGAAAGAACCATAGTTGCGACGCAAAACCTCGAACGCAAAATGCGTGATAACGATTTGGATCTAGCACGGCCAACTGTTTTGTGGACCCCGGCCCTGTCGTTGGAGGAGTTTAGGGGTCCTATGACTGGCGGACTAAAGCTGTTCGAGGTGTCGGTAAACTCAAAGGGTTATGTTACCCATGTAGAGGCCCACTCGACTACAAACCACGAACAGCTGGATGCTTACCTCCGCGGAAAGGCGTTCGAAACGGTGATCGTCCCGCCGAAAACTGGCGAAGTTTTCGATTCCGCGAAAGTTATGGTTACTTTTCACATCGATGTCAGGTAGCGGAGGGGATTCGGGTCAGACCTTCGTTATTCGGTTCAGTGGCGGGGTTGAGGACCACCCATGGAGAGCGAAGGGGCCACGCCTTCGAAGGTGTGGCCCCCAATTCACGACGTGCCGTTCACTTCGACGGTGATCGCCGACGTCCAGAACCAGCCCGGCGTGCTGGATATCTTCCACGCGGGAGGGAACGGGCGCGACCGGAAGTTCGGGACCGGACGCACCGGCCGCTACGTCCGGGTCCAGCTCGAGGCCAAGGAGTATCTGACGATCGCCGAGACCGAGATCTACGTCAATCCCACCGGCGGGCAGGCGAGCCTCGTCTCACCAGGCCATCTGGCCTCGCAACGCCACGCTCCGCGTCACCCGGACATCCAGCTCGCATCCGCGAGCGCGAGTCTCCGCCCTGGTGCAAGGACCGGAATACCATCTTCGACCGGGAGGGCGAGGCTCCTGCCGAGCCGCCCCGTTGCAATCTCGCAGGATGTTTCGGAATCCGAGGCATCGCATCTCGAAGATTCCTCCGAACCGAGGATCGACGATCAACCGAGAGGCCTCCTGCGGCGTTTTGGCAACGCCTGCAAACGGGGATGGAGCCGCGTGACAAACTCATTCACCCAAGGTGAAGGACCGAAGACATCGAGTCCGACGATCGCCAGCGACGCGTTCTCGCTGGATCTCGCGCACTACGCGCTGGCCGAGTCGAGCCTGCGAGGGGAGCAGCGAGCGACGAGTGGCGAGCGGCGAGCCTTTTCGAGCCCCGCGTCCCGAGCTCCGAGCCCCGCTTCTGTCACCGCGAGCGTGAGCTCGGTCACCGGCGATCGCCGCTACAATCTCTACTCACCCGAGATGAATCTTCTCTCCGAGACGGAGTACACCGACGCAACCACCCCGCCCATCCAGCACGATTACGTCTGGTTCGCGGGGGCGCCGGTCGCGCAGGTAACCCACTCGGTCCCGTCGGGAAGAGAGGGCCAGACCTTCGTTATTCGGTTCAGTCACGCAAATGTGACCGTCGAAGTGCTTCACAGAAACCGATCCGGTCCTAGAATCGTCGCTCATTGCTCGTGAGCGCGTCACAAGTGCCGTCAAGACGGCCTAGCTGCGCCAGTATCGCATCGAGAATGCGCAGCTCAGGCACAGCTCGACAGTGGTGAGGCGATTCAGAACGGCTGTCGGATGAGAGCCTCGGGCGGAAGGGGCGGGGCATGCGCACGGAGAGTCGTGATGCTTGAATCGATCAGGTGAGCGAGCCCCGGGACCCGATTCCTGTCCGTTTCCACCCGCTTGACGAGCGTCGAAACGTGGCCGTAGCTCGGCAGGCCGAGAAGCGCCGCGATGTCGCGGAGCCGGCTGAGCGATTCGATCCTGGCCAGATGCGCGATGATCGCCCTTCCGGGATGCCGCGCTACGTCGTCCTCATTCCCGTCTCCGGGCAAGGGCATGCCAGCGTGCAGGGGTCGCGTCTTGCGACATCACGAAACTAGGTCTGCTGCACCTCAGCGCCGTCGATCTGATAGTCCGTCGCAGCGTGGAGCCGCTGCTCTTCCTTCGAAAGGAAATTATCGAGATCGAGGAGCAGCAGCACCGAGTCGCCCTCTCGAATGATTCCGACGAAGAGCTCGCCTCGCAGGTCGTGGACCAGTCGAGGGGCGGGGAGGATCTCCTCGGTGGAAACGGTCAGTATCCGGCGGACGCCCTCGACTTTCAGACCGAGAGTCCCGACTTTCGAGCTGGTGACGAGAATGAGGGGATAGGGTGACGTCGTGGTTTCCGAGGGAAAGAATCTCGCGCGGAGATCGATGATGGGGATCGCGCGATTGCGAACGACAGCGATCCCCTCGACGAATGGTGGAGCTCCGGGCACGGGTGTCGAGCCGGTGTAAGGGACAATCTGCCGGAGGCGCATGATGTCGATGACGAACGACTCGCGGCCCACCTCGAACGTCAGCAGTCTGAGTGATCGGGCAGTCGACATGTGAGTGAATTCTACCGTGCATGAGCTGGTGGGGGCACCGAGCTGGCGATCTGGACCGTCGTGCCGGGTTCGGGTTAATGTTCTGGCGCGATGCCGATCGTTCGTTGCAGCGGATGTGATCAGCCTTACGACATACCGCCGGCGGTGGCGACCAAGCTGCCGTCCTCGATTGCACGCTGCACATGTGGGAAGCTTCTGTTCGGGAACCGGGAGGTGCTGGTCACGCAGGCTTTGACGCATGGCGATTTGCCCGAGATCGACGTCTCGTTTTATCGGGTCGACGATGTTCCGAGCGCTCCGAGCGAGTCTTCGCCGGAGGCCCCGTTCTCAGAAGGCGAGCCGATCAGTTTGAGGATCAACGCCCTGGGGGCCGGGAGGAAGATCGACGATGTTTTCACGATCGACGAGGCGCCCCTCTACCTAGGCCGGATGGGGTGTCACGTCCAGATTGAGGATGCCGAGCTCTCGATCCGCCATTGCCGGATCGAGCGGAGGGGCGGGGAGCTCTGGGTCGTCGACGAGGGTTCGCATACAGGAACCTACATGGACGGAGAAGCGATCGCCGAAGCGAGACTCGGAGACGGCGTCCATCTGATTCGCGCCGGGGGCGCGCTCGTCGCGGTCGAGCCGACCGAAGAGAAGGGGCAGCTCGTCGAGCCGGTGACGCTCGCCACCGAGAAGCTTCTCGAGGGCTCGCCGCTGCTGATGAAGAAGCTGCTCGAGCGGGGCGCGAGATCTGCCCGTGAAGCGAACGAGACTCGGCTGGTCCTGGTCTGCGTCGACGGTCCCTGCTCCGGTAACGAATACGACATCCCGCCCGAGGGAGGCATCGTCGGCCGGCAGGGCACGGTGCGGATTCCCGACGAGTATCTCTCGAGGAAGCATTTCGCCTTCATTCGTGACGAGGAGGATGGAACATTGCGAATCAGGGATCTCGGGTCGAGCAACGGAACGTTTCTGAACACGCTTCCTGCCCGTGATACCCGGGTAAGGGACGGGGATGAAGTTCGGGCGGGTTACAGCGTTTTTCGACTGGAGCGGAGAAATCGGGTCTGAAGCGTCAGTTGGTTTCCCACAGCTCGACCCGGTTGCGGCCACTCTGCTTTGCTCGATACAAAGCCTTGTCGGCGAGCTCGATCAGATCTTCGGCTTCCTGCATTCCGTGCTCCCCCGTGACGCCAGCGACGCCGATCGAGGCCGTCACGTGAAAGGGGGTAACGGTCGACCTGATGGTGTTCTCTTCAATTCGCTCGCGGATTCGCTCGGCGACGACCATCGTGTTATCGACCTCTGTCGATGGAAGCATCAGGCAGAATTCCTCGCCGCCGTAGCGACCGGGAATGTCATACGCACGAAGGCTCTCGCGAATGATCCGTCCCATGTCGCGAAGAACTTCGTCTCCGATCAGATGCCCGTAGGAATCGTTGACGTCCTTGAAGTGGTCGACGTCAATCATCAGAACGGACATCGGAAACTCGTGGCGTTGCGAGCGCTGAAGTTCCTGATTGATTTTGTCCTTGACGAACCAGCGGGTATAGAGTCCGGTCAGGAGGTCGCGAGTTGCCATTTCAGCGAGAGTCCGGTTCTGCTGAACCAGCTCCTGGTTTCGCAGCTCGGCGAGGCGGAGATCCTCGCGCAGACTGACGATGGCGGTGCTCGAGTCTTCATTGCGCCGAACAAGGTCTTCGAGCTCGGCGCAGAAACGCGTTTCATCGACGGTCAGCGACTCCGGACAGGTGACTTTAATCCTGAGGCTCTCGTCAAGGGTGACTTCGAACCGGCGGCCCGTGATTCGCGACAGGTTGTCGATGAGCTGAAGAGACGCTCGGCTGATACTGCCCATTGGTTAGAACTTTCGGTCTGGGTGATTGATCGGGGGGTATTCGAGACCAATCATTATATGCAACTCAGGAGGCAATGCAATCACGAGGGATGAACTGGAACAGGGGGGCCGTCGCGAGTTTCGAAAAGGGGACGAGATCGTGGTCTCTCCCGAAAAACTCGTGGCTGGCGGCGCGTCCCTCTCCCGTCTCGGTTCCGCCGTGGTGTTCGTGGAGGGGTTGTATCCGGGGGACGTCGCCTCGGCCATCGTGGAGCGAGCCGGGAAGAGCTCGATCGTCGCCGTTCCGGCCGAGCTGATCGAACCGAGCCCTCTGCGTCGCGTCGCTCCCTGCCCGGTGGCGCTCGAGTGCGGAGGTTGCGACTGGACCTCGCTGAGGCTGGATGCCCAGCTCGATGCCCGGAAGAGCATTCTTCTCGAATCTCTGATTCGGACGGGCGGCTTCGAGGAGGCAGATCTCCCCGCGCTGACGGTGCACCCGTCGCCGTTGCGCTACCGCCTTCGCGGACGGCTTCACTTCTCCGGTGAGGGCCGGCCCGGGTTCTTTGCCAGAAGATCGAACAGGGTCGTCCCGGTTCCCGATGAATGTGAACTTCTCCCGATCGAGGTGATCGAATCGGCGCGGGCGCAACGAGCTGCGAGCGAGACGAGAGCATTCTTTTACGACGGCGAGTCAGTCATTTGGGGGTCCGAGGCTTTTCCGGCCTCCGTCTCACTCCGGGCAGGCCGCTGGCGATGGAGCGCTTCAACGGCGGCCTTTCTCCAGGCGAATCGCCATCTCCTGACCGATCTCGTCGAAACGGTCCTCGAGCATGCTCGCGCGGCCGGCTCCAGGAACCTGGCGCTCGACCTCTACGGCGGGGTTGGATTTTTTGCAATCCCACTCACCGAGGTGTTCGAAGCGGTATATTCCGTCGAGGGAAATGACGAATCGTCGTCGATGGCCCGGATCAACGGTCTTGCGGCGACGGATCACGGGACCATGGATGCGGTTACGGGAGATGTCGAAGAATGGTTGACCGAGTTCGACGGAAGGGCGGAGTTCGTCCTTGTGGATCCACCGAGAGGCGGATTGTCATCCGGGCTGATCGAAGAAATCGACCGGATCGTTCCCGATATCCTGTCGTACCTCTCGTGCGACCCGGTGACCTTCGCGCGAGATGCCGCCCTGCTGGCCGGAAAGGGATGGAAAATCGATTCCCTCGATCAGTTCGACCTCTTTCCCAACACGCATCACGTCGAGACGCTCGGAAGATTCTCGAAGAGGTGAAAAAGAGTGGCGACCCCGAGGGTCGCCACTCGTTGAATCGCTCGTGAGACTGGTGGCTTATCTGCCTTCCAGCCCGGGCTCGACGATCTGGAAATGCTGCTCGTTGACCCTCTCGTCGCCAACCCAGATCTCGGCGCGGTAGTCCCCGACCTGCCAGCCGGTCGTGTTGGCCGAGAAATTCAGGTACTTCTGACCCGGAGAGACGGACTTTTCTTCGCCGTCACCGATGGCCATCTCGCCCGGTCCGTACCACATGACCATGACGGCGGCATCCACGGGGGCATCGCCGACTTCCATCGCGACATAAACAGTCTCGCCGGGCGCGAAATCGTCTCCGCCTTCGCCGATGAGGACGGAACCGTCGGTGTTGAGCTCGTGTCCGATCGTGACGTCGTCGATCCATGTTTGTGCGTTCAGAGGACTGACGTCGTCCTGCGCACCGACACCCGGAACTTCAGTCGTCGAGGCCTCGGGTGGCGCCTCGGATGCCTCTTCACGGCAGGCACCGAGCGCCAGAACGAGCAATACTGACATCACTGCTATCAAGAATCTGTTCTTCATCCTTTTTTCTCCTTGTCAATCATGTGATCCCTACACAGATCACCAGCGCAGCGTCATGCTGCAATCGGGGCGTTGAGTGGCAAAAGCGATGCCGAGAGGCTCGAAACCGGTGGAAAATCAGTCCAGGAGTGTGACAGGATGAGTCCCGTCACCCGCCCGACTGCCCGGCTTCCGTCATGGAACGGACGCCGATTCCCGCCGCCCATCCCGTTCTCGCGCTGCTCTGCTGCCAGGCCATCGTGTCGGCCGGAGGAGTGCCGGTGCCGGCGCCGGTGCTCGTCTCCGGCGTGGCGATCTGCTGCGTCGGTCTGTTTCTGCCGGACCGCCGGGTGGTCCGGGCGGGGATCATCGTCATCGCGTTGTGGGCCGGGTCGTGGGCGGGGTTGAGGGAGAAGGAAGCGCAGACTCGCGCGGCCGGGATCGCGGGGGAGCTGGCCGGCCCTCGATTCGCCGAGCTCGTCGTCGCAGTCGAGAGCTCATGGTGGGAGAGGCCGGCGGGTAGTGTTCTGGATGCGCGAGATTTCGTACTCATCCGCGGTGGTGAGAAGCGGAGAATCGATCTGCCGATCCGTATCTACGCCCCCGTCGAGGTGCCCGCTCGACTGCTCGATCCGGCGGTGAGCCATCTGAGGTTGAAGGGAGCAGTCGGGCGATCGAAACAGACCGGGCAGCTCTACGTCTCGGTCAAATCGTGGAGGCTGGTCCAGCCGGTCCCGGGACCCGGCCGACTCCTCGATCTCCGAGCAGTCAGCCGCAGGCTCGGGACCGCTCTCGATGCTTTGGCGGCCGAGGCGCCGGAGCGGGTCGGGACGATCGCCCTGGTCAAGGCGGTCGCGCTCGGCAAGGACGAATCCCTCGACGAGCCCACCAGGGAGAGGTTCAGGCGAGCCGGCACTTATCATCTGCTCGTCTTTTCAGGGCTGCAGATAGCTCTGGCTGCGGCCCTGATCATTCGCTGCGCGGAGCTCCTGAATCTCGGGCGGTTGCGATATCTGGTGCTGATCTTCGTCGCTCTGGCGAGCCCTCCTTTTGCCGGCGCTGAACCTTCGGTCACGCGCGCTGCGCTGATGGTCGGTCTTCTCTCTGCGTCGAGGCTGGCGACCCGGCCAACGGGCATGGAGAACCTCCTTTTCGTTTCCCTCGGACTGAGACTGCTGACCAGTCCAGCCGAGCTCGGCGATCCCGGGTTGTGGCTCACCTATGCCGCCACCGGAGGGTTGATCTTCATCGGCAAACCGATGGCCGCTCGATGCAGGGGACCTTTGATGAAAACAGTCTGTTTCGGTCTCGCCGCCGAGGTTGCCACCACTCCACTCACTCTCCTCTTCTTCAGTCATTACGTGCTGGGGGGCGGACTCGTGACGATTGCGGTCGCGCCGCTCATGACGCTGGTGCTCGCTGCTTCGTGGTCGATGATGTTGTTCATCGTGGTCGGCTGGGAACTGGTCGTGAAGGTACTCCTCGACTTTCTTCACCTCCTGTTCGAGGTGATCGAGATGGTCAACGTCTTTTCGGGAGAAGTGCTCGATCTCGGCCATTTCGCGCCTGCCCCGCCTGTCTGGCTGGTGATCGTTGCGTTCGCTGCGGCCCTTCTCATGATTCTCCTGGAGCGACATCCGATCCTTATCGCCTGCTGTCTCGCGATGCCGGGACTCGTCTCCATTCTCGGCGGAGGCCAGGAGCTCGTGAGCACGCCCTCGGTCACTGTGCTGGACGTCGGGCAGGGAGATGCGATTCTTCTTCAGGACGGCTCGGTCACCATGCTGATCGACGGGGGCGGACGAAGGAACGATCCCTCCTTCTGGCGCCGCGTGCTGGTTCCCTCATTGATGAAGGCGGGGGTCAACGAGCTCGATGTCGTCGTCCTTTCCCATCCCGACGCGGATCATTGCGGGGGACTGCCGGGTCTGGTCGAAAGAATTCGGGTGGAAAGCGTCTGGATGTCGCGGCGTCACGTGCGGGAGCCGTGCGCTCGGGATCTCTTAGCCGCGGCTCTCGCGCGGGATACAGGGATCGTTTTTCTCAGAGATGGACACGTGGAAGAGGTAGGGGAGTTCCGGATCGAGGCGATCGTTCCCCGTCTCCGGTACAAGAGGTCCCCGCTGAACAACGGCTCGGTCGCGCTGCGGGTCAGGGCGAACGGCGCGAGTCTGCTGCTGGCAGGGGATCTGGAGGATGAAGCGGAAAAAACGCTTGCCGAGGAGGAAGGGGAGAGGATCAGGGCGGACTATCTGAAGGTGGGTCACCACGGAGCGCGCCGCTCGACGACGGAGGTTTTTCTCGACGCGGTCAGGCCGTGCAGGGCTCTCATTTCAGTGGGCAGAGACAACCCGTTCGGCCATCCCCACCCGGACACCCTGAAGAGGCTTCGCTCGAGGCGGGTCCGCATTCACCGGACCGACCTCGATGGGGCCGTGCGGCTGAGTTTTGATCCGGTGCCTTGCCCGCGTTGACGTTCGCTGGTTTCGACCCTATGATTTTTGATATGGCCGGGATCGCGATGAGGGGAGGGCTCTGGGGTATTGTCCTCGTACTCGCGCTCTTTCTCTTTGCCGACCGCCAGGGGGGGGAGGGCGTTTTGGCCGAACTGATCCAGGATGGGGTCCTGATGGTGATCGCCCAGGTCTCGATTGGCCTCCTCGTGCTCGGCGGGATCCTTTCGGTGATTCCGAAAATCCGGTTTTCGAAGCCGAAGTGCAAGGTTTGCGGAACGAAGGTCGACCCCGGCTACCTCTACTGCAGGCGTCACCTGAACACGATTCTCGAGACCGAGGACAATCGCCGCAGGACACTGAACGTACGAAGACCCGACGTGTGAGCACACCGGGTGTTCCGCTGGTGGTGATCGCGGGTCCGACCGGCTCCGGGAAGTCGGATCTGGCGTTGGCGGCCGCCCGGCAGCTCGAGGGGGAGATCCTCAACTTCGACTCGGTTCAGATGGTTCGGGGATTCGACGTCGGATCCGCCAAGCCCTCTGAGGAATCAAGGAAGTCGATTCCTCACCATCTCTTCGACGTCGTCGATCCGACCGAACATCTGGATGCGGCACGATTCGTCGATCTGGCCCGCCCGGTCATCCGAGCCGTCGTGGAGCGTGGAAGGGTGCCCATTCTGGTCGGGGGAACTTTCTTCTATCTTCGTGCTTTGCTCGAAGGCCTGGCAGACATGCCGGGGCGCAACGAGGAGCTTCGAGGGCGACTGGCGAGGATCCGCAATCACAAATCAGGGCTTCGCTGGCTGCGATGGTGGCTCGAACGGGTCGACCCGGTTTCCGCCGAGCGAATCTCCCCAGCTGACAGCCACAGGATCGAGCGAGCGCTGGAGGTATGGCTCAGCACCGGCCGGCCGATCTCGAGCTACTCTCCCGACCGCCCGGGACTTTCCCGCGAAATGCGGACGGTGCAGATCGCGCTGCGGCTGGAGAGAGACGAGCTGCGAGGGCGACTCGACGCTCGGGTCGGACGGATGTTCGAGAACGGTCTCGTCTCCGAGACCAGGCGCCTGCTCGAGCGTTGGCCGTCCAGCGCGAGGGCCTTCGACGCGATCGGGTATCGCGAAGCCGTCGAGCTCATCCGGGGCGAAACGACCGAGCTCGAGGCAATCGAGCGTGTCCGCAGGCGAACATGGGCCTATGCGAGACGTCAGATGACATGGTTGAGAGGGGAACGGGAAATGCAATGGGTCGATGCCGGCGCTGATGCGGAATCGTTGGCTGATGATCTCGTCGAGATGGTTGAAGCTGCTCGCTGACGCGCAGGAAAGCCGTCGATGAACGACTACCCCCGGACATCTTTCATGCCCTCGCTTCGCTCGGGCGCGTGTGTCGCGTTGATTCTTCTCGCGACCGCCTGCGCGACCACCCCCGATGTCCCACCCGAGACCCGAAAGCCCCCGAGCCCCCGGATCGACGCGCTCGTGGACCCCGTGCTCGGCTGGGAGCGCGACGGAGACCCGCGAACCCGTGCGGCATCCGCGGCGTGGGAGGAATTCAGAAAAGGATGGATCGATCGAGCGGAGCGCGCGTGGCAAGAGCTGGCGAGCTCTCCCGCACAATTTCCTCCGGCACTGCTCGGGCTCGCCGCCGCGGCGATCGAGCGTGTCGAGTACGATCGGGCGGAATCGCTGATCGCTCGTGCGACGGCGCATCAGCGCTGGCTCGCTTCCGATATCTATTCGGCTCAGCTCGCGCGACTGCGGGGCGACATCGATTCGGCCGTAACGATTCTCTCGACAGTGATCGTCGACCCGCTGACGCCGGCAAGGATCAGGGATGTCTACAGGACGGTTCAGGCGGACTACATTGCCGATCTCTCATCGAGAGCGCGAATGAGCGACGACCCGCTGCAGCGGATCGCGCTGCTCGAACGGGCGCTCGAGGCAGGACCGATTTCCGAGGAGGGTCGTCGTCTGCTCGTGCGCGCCCATCTCTCGAGGGACGACGTCGCGCGAGCGAGAGAGACCCTGCAGCCGTTGCTCGGCACGGGTGCAGCGGCTCAGAACGAGACGCAGGCGGTTCTGGCCGACATCGAGGCCGCGGAGGGGAACTTCACCGCGGCGATGCGCAGACTCGAGCGGCTCGTCGAAGTCTCAGACGACCCCCGTTTCCGCACGCGGCTCGAGGAGGTGAAGGTCGCCTGGCACGAATCGACCTTGCCGCCCAGATTTCACGAGGCGGTCTCGTCGCCGGCATTGACGCGCGAACAGCTCGCCATCCTGCTCTTCTGGAAGGTGCCCGCGGTCCGGTTCGCCCGGCAGGTCTCGCAACCGCCGATTGCCGTCGATCTCCAGGGTGTCAGGGGCCGGGAAGAGATGGTGAGAGCTCTGGCGCTCGACCTGTTGTCGGTCGATCCTTCGAGCCGGCGCGCTCGTCCCTCCGAGCTGATCCGGACCTCGAGGTTCATCGAGGTCGCTGCGGCTGTGATCCGTCTATCGAGACCGGTGTGCAGCAATATCCCGATGGTCAGCGCACGAACGCTCCTGAGCGGATGCGGGATCGACACGAGCGCGCTCGGCGAAAATCCCGATGACCTCGTCGAGGGAGAGACAGCTTCCGCGATTCTGAATCAGATCGTCTCGATCAGCCCAGCAGGCTGAGCCGGGGGATGCCGTAGTGGCGGCGGATCTCTCTCACGAGAGTCGCTTTTTCAGTTCGCTCCCGGACGCGGTCGTCAGAGAATTGGATTTTCCGAAGTTGAGCCTCGACTCTGTTCTGCAGCGTCGATGCGACAGACTCGGGGAGAGCTCGCTCCACCTCGTCGAGAAGCCCGGTCTCGAGTGCCAGTAGAGCTTCGTCGCCTTCCGGCAGCGTCTTCGGATCGAGGCGGCGGATCTCGGAGGCCGTCGTCTTCAGAATACCGGCGATGCCGGATTCGTCCGACCGGGAAGCGGCCGCGTCGATCTCGTCCGCCAGGGCCGACAGTCTTCCGGCGATCCCGTCTTCTGGAAGGATCGCGTCCTCACCACCGACCTGAAGATCGCGTCTCTCCTTCCAGAGATCCCTGACCGCATGGGTGCAATAGCCGAGGCTGGAGACGTTTCGCCGCCTCCCTCCTTTTTTGTGAGATTCGAAGCATCCGTCGATTGCTTCGAGAACGATTGCGAGCGGGATTTTCGCGTCGAACCACTCGTTCATCAGCGCCCAGTCCTTTGCCGAGAGGACGAACGGTGTGCCCCGTCGTTCCGCAAAGCGGGACTCGATCTCCAGAAAGTATTCGGCGGGGTCCGGTGGCGTCGTGTCAGGATCTCGATTCAAGGATCTGTCGAAGCTTGTTCATCAGCTCGCTGACTTCGAACGGTTTGGCGATGACCGCCTGAACGTCGAAGTCGTCGAGGCCTTTCATCTTGCTCGAGCCGACCGCGGTCAGAACGACGACGGGCAGCGAAGGGAGATGATCACGCTCCTGAAGCCATTCGAGCACTTCCCAGCCACTGACTTTCGGCATCATCAGATCGAGCACGAGAAGGTCGGGTAACTGATTTTCGAGTTGTGCGATCGCCTCTTCCCCATTGGCCGCATCGCGCGCCGGGTAACCGAGCCTGTGAACGATCTGTCTGACGAGATTACGGATGGGCTGATCGTCATCCACAATCAGGATGTCGAGATCAGATGTCGTCTCCATCAGAATGTGCCCGTCGAGCGGATTTTGTTCAAGTGCCATCCACCTTCGCTACAATCTCGCGGTGTCTTCGTCCGAAGCGCCTGAGGTCATGATTCGAAACCCGGCGTTCCCACCGCGCACGATCCGTCTCGAGCCGGGGGCCGTGATGACGATCGGTCGTGCAATCGACTGTAGCATACCGGTCAAAGACAGGTTTCTCTCGCGGCGTCACGCCGAGATCCGATCTTCTGCTGGCGAATGGGTCGTCTGGGATTGCGACAGCGCGAACGGTACATGGCTGAATGGCGAACGGATCCGTGAGTCCAGGCCGTTGCGCGATGGAGATCGGATTCGGCTCGGGGATACCGAGATTGTGTTCTCTCTGCAATCTTCGACCGACCGGCTGTGGATCGCGGGTCACGACTCTCCAAGACCAGACATTTCGATCCCGCTCAACGAAGCGCTGAAGCCGGAGACCGAGACCCCGGTCGAGCTCGGAGGCGGAAGCGTCGAGCGGCTCATCAGGCTCTCCACGCTCGCCGGAGATCTCATCAACGACCATCCGGCCAATCAGCTGTTCGGTTACATCCTGGAAAGGGTGCTCGCTCACCTCGACGCCTCCAGAGCGGCTCTCGCCATGGAGGACGAGCATGGCGAGCTGACGGTCAGCGAGGTCCGGAGATCTACGGTCGATGATCAGTCGGAGCTGCGCATCAGCAGCACTCTCGTCCGGGAAGTCATGCACGACAAAAAGGTCGTTTCGTATGTCGACGTCGCGGGGAATGCCAGACTCTCCCAGGCGCATTCGATCGTGACGCAGGGGATCCGGTCGATCATCGCCGCGCCGCTCGTCGTGGACGACCGCGTCGTAGGAATCCTCTATGTCGACTGGGTTTTGCGTCAGACGCCGATCTCGGAAGAGGATGTTCGCCTCGTCGCTCAGATCGCCAGATTCGCGGCGATGAAACTCGAGACCAGCCTCTTGCGCGAAGAGGCGATCGCCAAGAAGCTGATGGACGAAGAGCTCAAGACGGCCTCGGCCGTGCAGGAGAGCCTTCTGCCCGACCTGTCGCCCCGGATTCAGGGATACACGCTCTACGGGCGCCAATATCCATGCAGGACGGTTGGTGGAGACTACTTCGACTTCGTCATCAGACCGGATGGCCGCCTCTATTTCATCATTGCCGACATCAGCGGAAAGGGCGTCACCGCAGCGCTTCTGATGGCGGGACTGCAATCGGCATTTCGAATCTTCGTCCGCAACGATCCCCTGCCGGCAAGGCTCGTCGAAGAACTGAATGAGACCACGATCGAGTCGACTCCGGCGTCGCGGTTCGTAACGCTCATCGCCGGTGTGCTCGAGCCCGCGACCGGTGCCGTCGAGCTCACCAATGCCGGCCACGTCTACCCCGTCATTCTTTCGCGAAATCCACGGGAATTGGCGGAATCGGATCTGGTCGTGGGGATCAGACGAGGGACACGCTACCGGGGTCATCGCTTCGTTCTCGATCGGGGTGACTCGCTGCTTCTCTTCACCGATGGGCTGAGCGAGGTCGAGAACCCGCTTGGAGAGCAGTTCCGGATGCGGTCGATTCTGGAGCTGGCTGACGCTTATCGCGGCTCGGAAGCACGTGAGATCGGGGAAAAAATCGAAGATCTCGTGACCTCGTTCGCGGCCGGACTCCCGTTCGCCGACGACCTGACAATGGTGACGATCTCGAGAAACCGATGATCCCCTCGAGCTCCAGCTGGCATCGAACACGTAAGTGGAGTCCGACGTGAGTCAGGAGAGGCTGGACAGCTCAATCAACATCGATCTGGTCGATACAGAATCCATTGTCGAAATGATTCAGATCGAGGACAGACGGGTCTTCGAAGCCCTCGAAGCTGCCCGCTCTCAGCTGGTTCGCGCGATCGATCTCATCACCGAAAGGCTGGTTGAAGGCGGGCGCCTCGTTTACGCAGGTGCGGGCACGAGCGGACGCATTGCAATGCTCGACGCATCGGAGCTCCCTCCGACCTATGGTGTCGAGCCCGACCTCATTCGGGTGATCATGGCGGGGGGAAAACGAGCGTACTTCGAAGCGGTCGAGGGGGCGGAGGACGACGAAGTGGCGGCGGTCAACGCGGTCAATGAGCAGGTCACCGCTGCCGATGCCGTGATCGGCGTTGCGGCATCCGGAACCACTCCTTTCACAGTTGCCGCCGTTCGTCGGGCAAACATGATCGGAGCGCTCACCGTCTCGGTGACCGGACGAAAAGGTTCGCCGCTCGCCGCCGAATCCGATATTCCGATCGTCCTGCAGACCGGGGCGGAAGTCATCATGGGCTCGACGAGGATGAAGGCCGGTACGGCGCAGAAGCTCGCGCTCAACACAATTTCCACCGCCGTGATGATCCGCCTTGGACGCACGTTCTCCAATCTGATGGTCGACATGCCTGCAACCAACCGGAAACTGCGAGCCCGGGCCGCTTCGATGGTTGCCCTCGCATCGGCGGTGGGCCGATCCGAAGCGGAGCGCGCGCTGAGCGAGGCCGGCGGTCGCGTGCGGACGGCGATCGTGATGGCAGCACGGAAGTGCTCGAGGCAGGAAGCGGAGCGGGCCCTGGAGGAGGCTGGCGGTAATCTTCGGGAGGTTCTCGGTTGAGAAGTATCGAAAGGCTGAGGGAGAAAGCCGCGCTTTCCACACGCCGGGTCGTCGGCCTGATGTCGGGGACATCCGTCGACGGGATCGACGCATGTCTGGTCGAGATCAGGGAGAGCGGGGGCGGCCCCGAGATCGAGATCCTGGCGTTCGAGAGCTTTCCTTACCCGCAGAAGATCCGTGAGGCGGTCTTTCGACAATTCAGGCCGTCGGAGTCGAGCGTCGAGGAGATCTGTCATCTCGACTTCCTGCTGGGCGAGCTTTTCGCTGCCGCCACGGTGAAGCTGCTCGAACGCCACGGGTACACGAGCAGCGATGTCGATCTGATCGGTACCGCGGGACAGACTTTGTGGCACGACCCGTCCACGATCAGGCAGAAGGTCGAGATCGACTGGCTGGACGAGCCGGTCGCCACACGCTCGACACTGGCGATTGGGCAGAGCGCCGTGGTGGCCGAGCGTCTCGGTGCCATTACGATCGGCGACCTCAGAGTTCGCGACGTCGCGGCCGGCGGGGAGGGAGCTCCGCTTGTGGCTTACGCCGACTGGGTTCTGCTCACTCATCCGGAGATGGGTCGCTGCGTTCAGAACATCGGAGGGATCGCCAACGTGACGTGGCTTCCGCCGAACGGCCGGCTCGAAGACGTCCTCGCATTCGACACGGGGCCGGGCAACATGGTGATCGACGCCCTTGCCGAGGTGGCCACCGGTGGTGAGAAAACCTTTGATGAGGACGGGGCTTTCGCGGCGGCGGGAACGATCCGGCAGGATCTTCTCGAGGATTGGATGAGGGATCCGTATTTCAGCAGAAATCCTCCGAAGACCACGGGCCGCGAGAGATTCGGAGTTCACTTCACCCAGCGGATCATCGCTTCGGCTCCGGGAGTGCCGATCGACGATCTCATTGCGACGGCGACCGCGCTGACTGCGCAGAGTATCGCGAAGGCGTACCGGGATTTCGTCGAGCCGATCGGGAAGATTCACCAGGTGGTGCTGGGGGGAGGGGGGACGAGAAATCCCGTTCTGGTCGGCATGCTGCGGAGCCTTCTTCCCGGAATCGATCTGCTCCACCACGAGGAGCTTGGAATCGATTCCCGCGCCAAGGAAGCGGTCGCGATGGCCCTCATTGCAAATGACTCGTTGTTGGGCAGATGCACGAACGTGCCCGGCGCGACCGGAGGACGCCCCGTGATCCTCGGAAAGATCAATCTGTGAAGCGCGTGTCGACGGCGATCGGAGTTGGATGATGAGCAACCAGCTACGAGGAAAGTTTTTTCTGGAAGACCGGCTCGTCGCGGGGAAGATCTCGATCGCCGGCTCCCGGATCGAAGCCATCGAGCTGATGGAGCCAGAGCAGGACCATCCGCTCATTGTTCCATCATTCGTCGACGTTCACGTTCACGGCGGAGGGGGTTGTGATTTCGCCGACGGTGAAGTCGATGGAGCGCTCGAGGTTGCGCGCGTTCACGCGGCCCATGGCACGGGCGCGATGATCGCGAGCATCGTCTCTTCGAGCGAGGAAGAAACGATCGCAGCAATCGAGTCGGTCGGAAAGGCACGTGAGGCCAACGATCCGAACGCGGCTTCCATCGTCGGCGTACATCTCGAGGGACCGTGGATTGCGGAAGAGCGCGCGGGAGCTCACGCTCACGACAGGTTGCGGCTGCCCGGCGAGAGGGAGCTCGAGAACTGGCGGCGGGCAGCCGGCGAGATGCCGATCTACGTCACGCTGGCCCCGGAGCTCCCGGGCGCTCTCCCGCTGATCAGCCGTTTCAGCGACACGGTGAGCTTCGCCATCGGTCATACCGAATGCGACTACGCGACCGCGCTCGATGCGATCAGTCGCGGCGCAAGAGCGTTCACGCACCTGTTCAACGCGATGCGCCCTCTGCATCATCGCGCGCCCGGGCCGGTGGGCGCGGCGCTGATCTCCGAGGCGACTCTCATGGAGATCATTGCCGACGGGGTTCACGTTCAGCCGGTCGTCATTCAGATCGTGGCGCGGCTCGGCGCATCGCGTTGCATCCTCGTCACCGACGCGATGCGAGCTGCGGGATCCGGCGACGGTGACTGGAAGCTCGGATCCCTCGATGTCCGGGTTCGAAACGGGGAGGCCCGCCTGGACAATGGTGCGCTCGCCGGGAGCGTGCTGACGATGGATGTGGCATTGCGGAACATGGTCGAGCTCGCCGGGCTGCCACTCGATCTCGTCGTTCCGATGGCGACCTCGATTCCGGCGGGCTTCGCGTCCCTGGCCAGAAAGGGTCGGGTCAGCCCAGGCTTCGATGCGGACCTACTCGTGCTCGACGAGAAGCTCGTGATCAGAGACGCCATCCTGCGAGGCAGACGGATCTCATGAAATGGACGACCGTCGAAGACTACGCGGAGCTCTCGCTCCGGGCCGCCCGGCTCGTCCTCGATCAGGTCGAACGCAAGCCTGCTTCGACCCTCGGCCTTCCGACCGGGAACACGCCGCTCGGAATGTATCGGGAGCTCGCGGCCACCTGTCAGGTCGACTATTTCTGTTTCAACGAAGTCCAGACCTTCAACCTCGATGAATATGTAGCGGTTCCCTCCGAACACCCGGGCAGCTTCGCCTCCTTCATGCATCGCAATTTCCTGAATTACGTGGACATCGAACCCGGCAGCGTGCACATTCCTACGGGCGATCCGGATCTCCTTGTAGAGCGATTCGGTTCGGATCTCGACTTCGAAGAGCTGCTCGCCCGTGAATGCGCCTGGTACGAGGAGGAGATCGCCGATGCGGGTGGTCTCGACCTGATCGTCCTCGGAGTCGGCCGCAATGGGCACATCGCGTTCAACGAACCGGGAACGCCCTTCGAGTCGCGAACCCATGTGGTAGAGCTGGATGAGTCGACACGACAGGCAAACGCTGCGGGGTTCCCGGGAGAGGAAGTGCCGCGGCGCGCCATCACGATGGGCCTGGCCACGATCCGGAACGCCCGGCGAGTGGTTCTGCTCGCGTCGGGTGCGACGAAACGGCAGCCTCTCGAGAGGTTGGCCGGCGGAGAGGTGCACCCGGATCTTCCGGTGAGCGTTCTCCGTGATCATCCGGACGTCGAGGTGGTCACGGACAACGCAGCGAGCCCGGATCTTGAAGGGGCGGAATGAAGAACGACCGGACCGTGAAGTTCGTTCTCGTCCTGGTCGTGCTCGGCAGCGCGTGCGGAATCGAGGAGCTCGAAATTGGTGAAGGTGAAATCGTGATCGCTCTCGAAAGTCGGGAACCCCGCGCGGGTAACGTCCTGACGGTGCTGAGCTGGAACGTTCACGGCGCATCCCAACGGAAGGACTCGAGTCATCTCGCGAGGATCTCCGAAGAGATCAACACCTTCGAACCGGACGCGGTGTTTCTACAGGAGGTTCATCGCCGCACACCCGGCAGCGGCGGAGCGGATCAGGTCGAAGAGCTGGTGGAGCGAACCGGACTGAACGCGTGCTTCTCCCCCTCGATCGACATCGGTGATGGTGAATACGGAACGGTCGTTCTCGTCCGGGGCCGGATCGAGGGTCTGGATGTGAGCCCTCTTCCCGGCGGTGGCGAACCCCGTTCGCTCGGAAAGTGCCGGGCGCACCTGCTCGGGCGCACGATCGACCTCTTTTCAGTCCACCTCACCGCGTGGGGCCGGCTCAATCGAGCGGATCGCGCGCGGCAGATCGACTCGGTTCTGGAGGTCGTCGAGTCTGCCGAGCTTCCCGTTGTCGGCGGAGACTTCAATGCATCGAGACGGGCCCCCGATCTTCTCGCGATCAATTCGTCGGTGAGGTTGCAGTCCGTCCTGGAGGAGTCGCTCGTGACTCATCCGGCGACCCGTCAGAGTTTCGATCACATTTTCGTCGACCGGGCATGGGAGGTGCTCGAGGCCGAAGTCGCAAAGCGAGGGCCTTCCGATCACTGGCCCGTTTTTGCGAGGCTTCGACTGAAGGAGGCGGTGGAATGAGTAGTGAAACTTCCGGGAAGGGAGAGCGATGGTGGCAGAAGGAAACCGAGATTCCCCGGCTGATGCTGTGGACCGGTATCTTCCTGATCGCGTTGTTGATCGCTCTGCTCTGGACGACGACGAGGCATCGAAGCTTCAGCCTGGTCACACGGCAGGCGCAGGCTCGCAATTTCACCGAACAGGTTCGGTCGGTTGCGTCGCTGTCGCAGGGGACGCTGATCGAAGGTAACCATATCGAGGTGGGGATCAATGGTGAGTTCTTCGATCGGTTGCTCGATGACATGGCGAGCGCCGAAGAGACAATTCATCTCGAGACATTCGTCTGGTGGGACGGCGAGATTACGGAGAAGATTGCCGAGCTGCTGGCGAGCAAAGCGTCGAGAGGGGTCGAAGTGCGCGTGATGGTCGATGCCTCGGGTGGCAGCGAGATGACCGGCGAGGTGAAGCGAACGATGATGGAGGCCGGTGTCCAGCTGCTCTGGTTCCGGCCGTTTCGCTTTGGCAATCTGGGCAGGCTCAACTTCAGAGACCATCGCAAGATCGTCGTCATCGACGGGAAACTCGCCTATCTCTTCGGTCATGGAATCGCCCAGGAGTGGACCGGCGACGCCGAGGGAAAGGACCGCTATCGCGATACGTACGCGAGAATTCGAGGCCCGATCGTCAATCAGATTCAGGGGGTTTTCTTCGAGAACTGGGTCGAAGAGAGCCGGGACCTTCCTTCCGGAGCGAAGTATTTTCCCAGGATCGAGCCCGTGGGATCGATGGCGGCTCATCTCGCGTGGATTCAGCCGATCGGGGACATCTCGTCGGTGGAGGTCCTTCATTACGCAGCGATCGCGGCTGCACGGGAGGATATCGTCATTCAGAATCCCTATTTCGTCGTCGAAGACAGCGGGCTGGCTCTGCTGCGCCAGGCCATCGACCGTGGAGTTCGAGTGCGCGTCATGGTGCCATCGGTCGAGGGGACCGACAACCCCCTGGTCCAACACGCCAGCCATGCGAGGTTCGAGGAGCTGCTGGAGGCGGGCGTCGAGATCTGGGAGTACGACCGGACGCTTCTCCACCAGAAGATCATGGTGATCGACGGGATCTGGTCGGCGATCGGGTCGACCAACTTCGATGATCGATCCTTCGAGCTCAACGACGAGATCCAGATCGGCGTCATGGATGCGGGAATTGCCGCGGAGCTGATCGCGGATTTCGAAGAGGACATGAAATATGCACGGAAGGTCGATCTGGAGGAGTTCCGGAAACGTCCGTTGCTGGATAAGTTGAAAGATTGGGGGTCTTACACGTTCAACGAGCAGCTTTGAGACGGCGCCGGCAGGGCGGTCGACCCAGATTGTGGACTTCGACCTTCCGATTCACGCATCCTTCGGTAAGAAGATGAGTGTTCAGCATCAGATCGACTGGATTCGGGGACGACGCCTGGTCGACGAAGACGAGCGCGAAGCCAGAGCGCTGCTCGGATCGGATCCGCTGGTCAATGTCCAGCTCAGGGAGAGACTCTCGGACACGCCACTTTCCGCAGCGCCTTTCTTCGGAATCGAGCGCAACGGAGATCTCGCCGTGATCGCGATAATTGCGCCGAGCGTTCATATCGCGGTTGCGAGGGATCTGAACGGTTCGGAGACGGCGTACGCCGGCGCTTTGATTGCAGCTGAGATTCTTCGCCGCGCGCTGCCCCTTCGCGCCATCATTGCCCCGGCGCAGATCGTCGACCCTCTCTGGACCGAGCTCCAGGGTCGCGTACCTGCGCCCCCGGTGGATCGTCGGAGGCAGCCGATCTACGGGCTCGACCCTCCACCCCGGGGAACCCTCAGCAGCGTTCGGCTCGCTGTCCCCGCCGATCTCCCCCATCTCATCCCGGCGTGCGCGGCGATGTATCGGGAGGAGGTGGGCATCGACCCCCTCCAGCGAGATCCGAAGTGGTACGCCGAAAGGATTCGCGATCTCGTTTTCTCCGGCCGATCATTCGTCATGCTCCGGGACGGCGAGATCCTCTTCAAGTGCGAGATCGCAGCGGAAACCGAGGATGCGGTGCAGCTGATGGGGGTATGGACACGGCCCGACCGGAGGAGAGCCGGCATCGCTCGACAGGGCCTCTCCGAGGTCATTGGTTACATCGGCTCGATCGGGAAATCGGTGACACTGTTCGTCAACGACTTCAACCGCCCCGCCATCGATCTCTACGAGTCGCTCGGTTTCAGCATCGTCGGCGTCAATCGAGCCCTGATCTGGTAGACGACGGTAGAATCAGCCAATGGCGATCCGTTCAGACACTCTTCGCCTGAAGCATCGCCGAACCAAGATCGTGGCGACGCTCGGGCCGGCTTCCTCCTCGGTGCGTATGATCGAACGGCTCATCGAGCATGGAGTCGATGTTTTCAGGCTCAACATGTCGCATGGGGATCATGCGTTTCATCGGGAGACTTTCGCAAGCATCAGGAACGTGGCGGAGAAGCAAGGCTGTCACACGATGATTCTGGCGGATCTGTCGGGTCCGAAAATCAGGTGCGGGACTTTCGAGAACGGCTATATCGATCTCGTCGACGGAACCGTCGTGACCGTGACCACACGGGACGTCGTCGGGAGAGACGGTCTGATTCCTTCGCAATACGAGGCACTTGCCTCCGACGTTCACCCGGGAGACAGAATCCTGCTGGACGATGGGAATCTTGAGCTCGAAGTGCTCACGGTTTCCGGAGAGGACGTCTCCGCACGGGTCGTTCATGGAGGCCGGCTGAAGGATCGGAAGGGGATGAATCTC
Organism: Acidobacteriota bacterium; assembly: GCA_019347945.1. Taxonomy (NCBI): domain Bacteria; kingdom Pseudomonadati; phylum Acidobacteriota; species Acidobacteriota bacterium. The sequence goes on from JAHWKK010000007.1 coordinate 28,020, forward strand.
CCGGGAGTGGCGATCTCGGCGCCCTCGCTGACCGAAAAGGACCGGCGGGACGCGGCGGTCGCCCTGGAGCTCGGAGCCGACGGCATCGCTCTCTCCTTCGTCCGGCGAGCCTCGGATGTCCGAGAGCTGAGAGATCTGATCGAAGAATCGCAGAAGCGCCCGACCGTGATCGCGAAGATCGAAAAGGCGGAAGCTCTCGACGACATCGATGCGATCCTCGACATTTCCGACGGGATCATGGTCGCGCGTGGCGATCTCGGGGTCGAACTGCCCCCTGAGAACATACCGATCATCCAAAGCAGGCTCGTCGAGCTCGCGAGAGCTCGAGGTCGGCCGGTGATCGTCGCGACCCAGATGCTCGAATCGATGGTATCGAACGCCCGTCCGACCCGCGCCGAGGTCTCGGATGTCTCCACGGCGGTCATCAGTGGAGCGGATGCCGTGATGCTGTCGGCGGAGACCGCGTCGGGAGAGCATCCGCTGGAAGCGGTCGAGACGATGGACAGGATCGCGCGTAAGACCGAGGGTTATCTTTTCCGGCACGGTGCCTTCGGAGGCTTCCGCGCGCTGTTCGAAAGCGAGGACCAGAATCGGCCTGAAGGAGCGATTCCGCTGGGAGAGGCGATCGGGCGCGCGACCGCTCACCTTTCCCGCGATCTGGCGGTCCGATCGATCATTGTCGAATCGAGCCATGGGATCTCGGCCGTGAGGGTCAGCTCGGGCCGGCCGGCTGCTCCGGTGATCGCGGCCTCGCCCGACGCGACTGTGTGCCGCCAGATGTCTCTCCTTTGGGGAGTACTTCCGATGTTGAGCACCCCTGAGAATGCGGCGGATCCCGATGCGGCCGCCCGTCAGCGGGTGATCGATCTCGGTCTCGGCAAGCCAGGCGAGTACATCCTGAAAGTCTCGGGCTTCCATCGGACTCTCGAGCACAGCCGGCCGAGCGTCACGGTACTCGCGCTTTGATACGATGCGAAGTTCGATGAGGACCGGGAATCAGATCCTGGATGCACTTCCGGGGGCCGAGGCGAAGGATCTCCACAGGTACCTCGAGCCGGTCGAGCTTCGGGTGCAGCAGGTGCTCTCGAACCCCACGGATCTGTCCGGATTTGCTTACTTTCCGGCCTCCGGTGTGATTTCGCTTCTCCGCGGCTTCGAAAATGGAGCCGTCATCGAGGTCGGGGTCGTCGGGAGGGAGGGGATGACCGGCATCCATGCGTTTCTCGGCGACACGCTCGAGCCGAATCACGCGATCGTTCAATGCGAAGGAAGAGGCTTTCGGATCAGTGATGCGGAGCTTCGGAGGTTGTTCCGCAAGGGGGGCTCGCTGCAGGCTCTTCTCTTGCGATTCACATATTGCCTGATTGCACAGATCTCCCAGACCGCGGCGTGCAACCAGCTGCACCTGGCGGATCAACGCCTTTCCCGATGGCTTCTCGCGATGTCCGACCGGATCGATGATTCCGTGATCCCGCTGACGCACGAGTTCCTCGCCCACATGCTCGGGGCGAGCCGGGCGCGTGTCAGCGAAGCGTTGCGGAGGTTCCGGGATGGCGGTGCGGTAGAAAGCAGGCGAAATCAGATCGTCATCCGGGATCGGCAGAAGCTCGAGGCGTGGGCATGCGAGTGTTACGAGGAGGTACGTAACATCGATGATTCACTTCCCCCTGCGAATAAGGCGCGGATGAGTCCGACCGGGTCCAACCCGTGAACCTGCTGATCGTCGACGATGAGGCTTCTTTGAGGGACTTCCTCTCGATCGTTTTCGAGGAGGAGGGATGGGGCGTGCAGACCGCCGGATCGGTCGCGGAAGCCCTCGAGCAGGTCGAGATCCGGGAGCCGGACGTGGTTCTCTGCGACCTCATGATGCCGGATGGTTCCGGCATCGAGCTGCTGCGCCGGGTCAAGGAAACCCGGCCCGACGTACCGTTTGTGATGATCACGGCGTACACCTCGGCAAAATCGGCCGTTGCAGCACTGAAGGCGGGAGCTTACGACTACATCGCAAAGCCGTTCGACGTCGACGAACTGAAGATCGTGATCCAGAAGGCCGTCGAACGGAGTGAGCTCGAGCACGAGAACGTCTACCTGCGCCAGGCGCTCGAGGAAAAAATCACCTATTCGAGCATCATCGGGAAAAGCCGGCGGATGCAGGAGATTTTCGGCGTCATCGAGCGAATCGCCCGAACGGGGTCGACGGTGCTGGTTACCGGGGAGTCGGGCACGGGGAAGGAGATGATCGCCCGTGCGATTCATGCGCGCTCCGGTCTCGCGGGCAGATTCGTCTCGATCAACTGCGGAGCGATGCCGGAAAACCTGCTCGAGTCGGAGTTGTTCGGACACGAGCGAGGGGCATTCACGGGCGCGATCCGCGAGAAGAAAGGGCTGTTCCAGGAGGCGCACAGAGGCACGATCTTCCTCGATGAGATCGGCGAGATGTCGCCCGTCATGCAGATCAAACTGCTTCGAGTCCTCCAGGAGAAAAGTATCCGGCGCGTCGGCGGCAACGAGGAGATTCCGGTCAATGCCCGCGTGATCGCGGCGACCAATCGTGACTTGACTGAAGCGATCCGAACCGGAGAGTTTCGTGAAGATCTTTATTATCGGATCAACGTCATTCCGATCAGCCTGCCACCTCTCCGGGAGCGTCGCGACGACATCCCGATCATGGTCGAGCACTTCATCGAAAAGTATTGCGAGGCGCTCGGCCAGCCGAACAGAAAGGTGTCGATCGACGCAATGGCGGCGCTCGAGAACTATGCATGGCCGGGTAACGTGCGTGAGCTCGAGAACGTCATCGAGCGAACTGTCGCACTCGATTCGGAAGAGGTCATCACCCGGAAGAGCCTTCCAGCCAATCTGGTGACGGGAATGGAACCGTTGCGGGAGCTCCACGAGCTTCCGGAGGAAGGGATCGATCTGGAGGCACACCTCGAAGCCATCGGTAAACACCTCATGCTCGAGGCACTCGAACGAACAGGCGGTGTGCAGAAGAATGCCGCCGAGCTGCTCGGTATGTCCTTTCGTTCTTTTCGCTACTACGCCAAGAAGTACGAGCTGCCGACGGGACGCAGGTCGTCCCGGAAGGAGGCGGATGCCGAGAGCTGAGCTCATTGCGGTGTTGGCGATTCTCGCAGTTCCGTTCGGTTGTGCCGATCGTGTGTCGGACCCGGTCCCGTCTCCGGTCGACTATCCGGCCGTCGTCGCTCCGGACGGTTCCGTGATCGAGGTCGAGGTCGCCGATGAGCCGATGCGCCGGGCGCGAGGCCTGATGTACAGAAGCTTCCTTCCAGAGGACCGGGGGATGATTTTCATCTTTCCGAAGCCAGGCGCCGAGACTTTCTGGATGAAGAACACTCTGATCCCTCTCGACATGATCTGGCTCGACGAGGATCTCGAAGTCGTGTGGATCGAGCGCGACGTGCCGCCGTGCGAAGCCGATCCATGCCCGAGCTATGGCTCGGAGTCGGTCGTGAGTAAATTCGTGCTCGAGCTGGCAGCGGGAGGAGCCCAGCGATACGGGATCGTCAAAGGATCGGTTCTGCAGCTGAGGAACATTGACCCCTCGATCGCCCGTTGAGCCGTTCGATGTCGCATCGTGACTACAGGTCGATCTACGTATTTCTCTTTTTACAGATCGCCTTCTTCTTTTTTCAGCTCCAGAGCTCCCAGCGTTTCGTCGAGGCTTTTGCTCTCACCCGCTCGGGACTCTTCCGGGGAGAGATCTGGAGACTGCTGAGCTTTCAGTTCGTGACCGCGCCGGCGTTCGGATCGCCTGCGATCGGGCTGTTCTTCACGCTGCTGATCTTTTACATATTCGGCGGGGCGATCGAGGAAGCGTGGGGAACGGCTCACTTTCTGACGATCTTTGCACTCGGAACGACGGCATCGGCCGTGTTCGGGATTGCAACCGGCATCCCGCTGCTGGGCGGCTTCTTTTTCGAGTACGTGCTGTTGTTCATCTTCGCGCACATGTACCCGAACCACGTCTTTTATCTTGCGCTGATCCTCCCGATCAAAGTGAAATGGATCGCCGTTTTCGCCGGCGTCATCCTGCTGCTCGGCCTCATTCGCCTCGACCCCTACGCCATCGCGGCTTTTCTCGGGGCGGGTGCGGGGTTCGGCTACTACTTCCTGATCTCCCGGCCGAATCTGCTGCGCACGATACGATCCGCCGCTGATGAAACCAGGAAAGGCTTCTCGCCGGTGTCCGGGGCGAGAGGGGGAGGAGACGACAATCTCGCGCTCTCCCGTGAGATCAGGAAGATGCTGGAAGAGGGAGATGTCGAAGGAGCGCGCGATCGGATTGAACGATTGCGCCCCGGAATCGTCAGGGGAGTCAACATCTGCCCGCCGGCCGACTACAAGCCCGAAGCCGCAGATCGCTATTGCATTCAATGCGAAGGCTTCTATGAATGTACGATCCGCGATACCGAGGCGAGCCTGGCGGAAGAGCCGGGCGAGGGGACCGCGTCGGGCAGCTAGGATGAAGAAGAGTGAAGAGTGAAGAGTGAAGAGTGAAGAGAAAGAAGAGACGGCTGAACGGGTTCGCCACCCCCACTCACTCATAGCAGATCCACCACGCCCGACCCTCATCGAGCTTGCCTCCGACGCACCAACCCCGTCGTCCCCAGCGGGCGGCGAGCCGAGCAGCGTGTGACGATCTCGCGATTCCCCATGGGCGGGCAAGCGAGGGACCCCGCCGTCCAGTACAGAGTTGCCCGGGGCGCAGCGCCGCCTATTGATTGTCAGGAAGGAAAACCCGAAACCGTGCCGGATCGCGGCCGCGCTAGACGCGGGGGAAGAGTGAAGAGTGAAGGAAGAGACGTCAATCGTTCATCAGAACTCACCCCGGAGAGTCGGATGCCCGGGATTGCTCGAGGTGAAGGTCAGCGAACCAGCGCGACGTGCATTCGCCTGAAATCGATCTTCAGCACGAAGTGCTCGAGGAAGTTCTGCCCGAGAATCCCGAGCGTGTCCGTTCGCTCGTCCCGATAGAGCGGAAGATCGTCGAAGACCCCCATCCATCGCGCGGCGCCGATCGAAACGTTTTCGATCCGGACTCCGGTCTTGATCGCTCCGCCGAGCCCCTGGAGATTCGCGGAGTGAATTCTGGGGAAGGCGCTTCTCAGGTCGCGAACCTCGATTTTCGAAAGGTTCAGGAACGTCACCTCCGATCCGGTATCGAGCATCATCGGGAACCATGCGCGCCCGTTGATCGCCGCCATCAGGAATGGCCGGCTTTCGATCAGGAAGAGGTTCTGATCCGGAGACGGGTCGGGTGGAAGGTCTCCGGTCCATTCGAAAGTCGCACGGTCCTGCCGGTAGTCGAGCTCCATTGTGAAGTTCCTCAGCAGCCCGGTGCCGAGAAGCAGGTCGATCTGGAATCGCTCACGACCGCCAATCGCAAACTGCAGTTTTCGCGTCGCCATGATCGCGACCGGCACATTGCGGATCTCGATCGAGCCGATCTCCAGGCTCTCGATCAACCCGAAATCGACGTCGATCGGTTCGCTCAGCAGGCCCTGAACGACCGCACGGGTGTCGGGGTAACGTCGTACACCGAGTCCGTCCGCGAGATCTCCGGAGATGATCGACAGGGACGAGCCCGTGTCGACGACACCTCGCGCGGGATGACCGTTGATCCCGACAAGGATGCGGGGAATCGCGGGACGATCGGACTGGAGATCGACCTCGGTATTTCGCACAGAACCGGCGAGCTCGTTCGGGACGGTCTCGAGGAGTTGTTCGTGAAGACGGAAATACCAGCGCCGAATCTCGAGTCCGCCGTTCCGGGCTTCGTTTGCCTTTTCGAGCGCGCGAGCCAGATCCCCGTTCATCATTGCAACCTGTGCGAGATCCCAGTGCAGCCGTGCGCGCCGCTCCCGGTTCCGCTCATGTTCGAGAGCCCGGGAGAGGTGGGTCTCCGCGTCGGCGAGGCGCATGGCGAACAGCTCCGCGCGCCCGAGAGCCGCGAGCTCGATCGGATCGTCGGACAGCGATTCGATGATGTCGGCTCTGGAGAGGACGGCCGCGTAATCTCCACGATCGAATGCGACCACGGCGTTCGGGTGGCGCTGAATGTCGTTCGGCGTCAGGTGGAGCGGCATGATCGTGACGTTCGAAGAGAGCGCGCACCCTCCCAGCGCGAGCGCGCAGAGCGCAGATAACCCTCTCGATGCCGATCTCGTCACGGATCGAAGCATAGCAAGATGCCCAGCCTGTCTCTCAGGGGTTTGCGAAGGTGTTTCCGCTCGCCGTGGCATGGTTTTCGCCCCCGAAATGACGTTGTGAGAGTCCAGGCACGCATCATCGCATCGGTTCTGCTTTTCGGCGTTTCGTGCAGCGACGAAAAACCGCTTCGCGGATGGAAGAACAGCGACGTCGAGGTGATCAACGAGGGAACCGCCAGCGGGAGCGCCAGCCACGTGGTGGCGCCGGGAGAAAGCTTCGAGCCGATGACCTCGACCGACGTCGACACGACTACGGTCACCGATATCGTCGGAACGGAAACGCTCGAGGAGGGGGAGTTCGTCGACGAGGGCACTCTGGCGTCGACACTCGAGCTCGATGAGGAAGGTCAGCCGGTCAGCGGGAACCCACCCGAGACCCGGCCACGACGGGCAGCTCCTCCGCAGCCGTCACCAGGTCCCTCTCCCGCGGAGCCGGCAAGAGAGACTCGACGATCCACCGAACCTGAACCAGTCGAACGACCAGATCCGACAGATGCGACTCGGGAGGAGCCTGAGGAGCCCGAAACGGAGCCGGAAGAAGAGCCCCCGACCGAAGAGTCGGAAGAGCCGCCATCCGAAGAGCCGGACGAAAACCTTTCGGATGAGGCAGATTCGGTGGAGGAATCGGCGGCGAGCTCGGAGAATGATCGTCGCTACTGAGCGGTGGCTTTCGGTCGTTCGAGGTACGGAAGCAGCTCTGCGAGAGGAATCGGCCTCGCAATCGCGTAGCCTTGGGCGAGATCGCACCCGAAACTCGCGAGGACCTCAATGATCTCTTCGTCCTCGACTCCCTCTGCGACGACCTCCATCCCCATGGCGTGACCGAGATCGACGGTCGAACGAACGACGACGTGATCCTGCGAAGGGCCATCCGAGAGGTGCATCACGAAGGAGCGGTCAATCTTCAGTTCGTGAGCGGGAAGGCGGGTGAGGTTCGACAGCGACGAGTAGCCCGTCCCATAGTCGTCGATAGCGAGGACGACACCGAGCTCGGCGAGTCGCTCGAGAGTTCTGATCGATCGGGGAGGATCCTGCATGATCGCGCTCTCCGTGATCTCCAGAGTCAGCAGCGCCGGAGGGAGACCGTGTTCCTCCAGGTGATGGGAGATGAGCCCGACCAGATTGTCGTCGAAGAAATCGAGGGCCGACAGGTTCACCGCCACTCCTTTTGGCAGTGATACGCGTTCGGACAACGATGCGATGTCCCGGATGGCACGCGCAAGGACCCATCGCGTGATTGCGCTGATGTTTCCCGATTGTTCCGCGATAGGAATGAATTCGCCCGGGGGGAGCATGCCGTGGACCGGGTGCTGCCACCGGACGAGTGCTTCCACCCCCACGATCGATCGGTCGGCGATTCTCATCTTAGGCTGATAGAAGAGTTGAAGCTCATCGCCTGCAATCGCGGTGCGGAGCTGCGAAACCATGGCGAGCCGTCGGAGCGAGTGCTGATCCTGTCCGGGATGATAGAGAACGAAAGGCTCGTGGTTCCGCTTGGCCTGATACATGGCGATGTCGGCGCGCATCATGATCGTCTCTTCATCGTCCCCATCCTTCGGAAAGATTGCGACACCCTGGCTGGCGGTGACCTCGACCATCGCTCCTTCCAGTTCAAACGGCTCATCGAATGCCTGCTGGATCCGTCGGGGTACGACATCCCATTCATCGGAAGCATCCCCTACGAAAGCGACCGCGAATTCATCGCCGCCGAGGCGGGCGACTGTATGATCCTCGCCCAGGAGGTTCTCGAGCCTCCCACCGATCTCGCGGAGTAGAAGATCCCCGGTCTGATGACCGAGCGTATCGTTGATCTCTTTGAAGCGATTGATGTCGAGCATGATCATGATCGCGACGCGATCGAGCCGTCGCGCGTTCGCAATGTGGCTCGCGAGCTGGTCGAGAAGGTGAGCGCGATTCGGAAGCCGGGTCAGCTCGTCATGGGTCGCCTGAAACCGGATTTGTTGTTCGCGCGACGCGATCCCTTCTTTCATGCTGTTGAAAGCAGTGGTGAGGCGGCGAATCTCTTCGCCACCGGAAACTTCGATCGGACGGGCGTAGTCGCCGCGCTCGATGCGGCCGGCGGCATGACTGAGCTCCAGCAGCGGCCGGCTCACCCCTCTCGCCACTGCGACGGCCGCAAGAAGAGCAAACGCGAGAGCCAGCATGGAAAGAAGAAAGATGCTCCATTCGAGCTGTCGCTGCGAGCTTCGTACGTCGGTGATCGATCGAACGAGTAACAGCGAGATCTCGGAACCGTCTCCCGTATCGAGAAGCCGGCGCATCGCGAGAAAGGGTGTTTCCTGAAGATCGACGATCTCTCCGTAGGGCACTGCGGAAACTCGGTCGAGAAGAGTCGGTAGCTCGTCGGGGGGGATAGACGAGGCCGTCTTCGTCGCGCTGGTCAGATCGCCGCTCCAGATCGTGGCATCCCATGAGGTCTGCAGCGGGACGACCGACAGAACCTCGTCGTCGACGGCGAAGAGGCTCGCCACGTAATAAATGGGATTTGGAGCGAGGACGGGAACCACGACGACCTGATGCGGTGACCCCTCGAAGGTGACCAGCGCGGAAGTGCCGGGCTCACCCGACGCTCCGTTCAGCAGCTCGGGGAAGGGAAAAGACGTGGTGGAACCCGGCGAGTCGACCGTCGACGCTGTGACCGATCCGTCCAGTTCGAGCAGATACGCAGCATCGGCCGAGACTCTTCCCTGATGATTGGCGAGCGCGGATTCGATAGTGGGCTGATCCCCGAGCGCCAGCGCTTCCCTGAAAGCGAATTCCGAGGCGAGCACGCGAACGAAATTGCCGAGCTCCCGCCGCTGCGACTGCAATCGTTCATCAAAGACTTCATTGGCCTGGCTCAGTTGACGAGGAACCTCGTCGTCGAGCCGCCGTTCACCCGCCAGGCGGACCGCGATCAGCGTGGTGAGCTGCAAAAGTGCGAGGACCGCCACGAAGAGAAGAATCAGACGCGACTGGAAGCCTCGAAAAATCACGGTGACCGGTCAGCACTCGAACCGAGTGTCACGACCGATCGCGAGGAGTCGACCTCCACTCGCGTCGCGGTGACGGCCGATCGAATCCCCGGATACCACAACATCACGTCGTACGAACCCTCGTCGAGATCCTCGAAAGTCACTGTTCCTCCCGCGGTGGTGCTGGCGAACCAGGGGGTGTCGACGACGACGATCCACGCGCTCATCTGATCGTGAATGTTGCACCCGAGCGAAACCAGCCCGGCCTTGTCGAATATCACCGGATTCTGAGTCCTGCCCCGGTACAGCGGAAGCTGAAACACCTTCGGCTTGGAAAAGGAGTAGACCTGATGCTGAATGTTGTCGCTGTTCGGAAACTCGACGGGCGTTCCTCGCTGAATCGGCAGAACGTGAGGGATGAACATCCGGTTGTTCTGATCCATCACGGCCCTCACGTCGGCGGGGGGCGGCGGAACGGTCCGCCCAACGGGGACCGCCCATACGACGGCGTCCCCCGTCGAAGCTCCAGGCAGGCTGCCGATCCTGATCTCCAGTTCTGCGGCAAAGCTGCTCGATGGCAGGGCGCCGAGCATCAGAATCGGAATCATTTTCCTTGCGAACCGTTCCATGTCGATCAATTGCCATTCAATCCTAGTGAAAAAGCGTATTCGCCGAAAAACGCGAGGCGGGTGTCGTCATCAGTTGCGGATATCTCGGCGCCCGCCCGGAAGCGACTCGGCGGGGTCCAGATCCACGCCACCGTCAGGGCTTCGCCGCGATCTTCCTGGTAGCCGGCGAGCGGGTCGGGGGGAAACTCGGTTCCGTAGCTGTCAAAGCGGCCCGAGAGCCTCCACGACTCGAACTTCTTCGAAATCAGCACGTAGGACGCATCGATCTCGGCTTCGACCTCGCCCGAGTCGAAACGCGCGATCGTGACGCCCCAGCCGACCTCGGCTATGAATGTCCAGTCCCCCCGGACGTGCTCGGCGCTCACGATACGGAACGGTGTTTCCCAGGTGAGGATGTCACCGTAGCGGAACCCGTCGGCTTCGTTGTCGATGATTGTCAACTGAATCTGAGTCGCCTGATTGTTCCAGCGTGCGCGAGCCGCCCAGCCGGTCCGACCGTCGAGCTCCGGCGAGATCGAGGTGATCGTCCCGGGAACGAGGTCGATTCGCTCGTCGAGCAGAGCCACGTTGTCGTGCAGACTCCATCCCCGCTCGGCGACGATGGAGCCGAAGGCATCATTGCCGCGATAGGCGGTCGCCCCGATCGTGAACCCTGACCGGTAATAGTCCAGGTCGATTCCAATCGGGCGGAACTCTTCACCGAGCCATGAGTTCAAAGCGGATGCATTGATCGTGTAGGGATTCTTCCAGAACGCGTCGACGTGCTCCCTCGAGGTCGGAAGAAAGAACGCGCCGGCCTTGATCCGGAAGCGCTGAGCGCGCGGGCGGAAGTTCAGCTCCAGGTAGCCCTCGATCAGTCCCAGTTGCTCCCGTCGCCTCTCAGGGCGGTCGTCGCGCGCAAGGACGTCAGCGTGAACGCGTACCGATGGATGCAGATACCAGTCGGCCCCGAGTCGGAGCTCATAGCCCGGATCGAGCTCGGGCAACGCCGTCGACTCCTCACTCAGGGAAGCAGAGCCGGAGACGAGCCCGCTGAGCTGGAACGACTGCTGTGCCAGAGCACTTCCGGCGAGTCCCATCTCGACCAGAAGGACGATCACGACCGGCGTGCGCACGCCCGTGCGGAGCGGCAGTTCATGTCTCACGACGCTCCAGTTTACGTCGCCCGGCCAACCACGTGCGACCCACCAAGGATAGGACGATGATGGAAATGAGCAGGGTCGAGCCCCCCCAACTCAGAAGAATCAAAGACCGCCGCCTGCTGAACTCGAGCTCGATCCGAGAGCGGCCAGCCGGTACTTCGACCCCGAGCTGATCGACGTACACGGGGGTGATCCGGAGATCCCGGCCCTCTGCCGTGGTCGCTCTCCAGGCTGAAAAAAATGTATGGGGCGTCACGATGAGACCCGCCTTCTCGGCCGACAGATCCAGCAGTACGCCCTGGCTGCCTGCTCCGACGAGTGCGATTCTCGCATCGGCCGCGACCGTAAAAGGTCCGCGTGGAACGAGAACGATCCTCGCCGGATCGAGTCCCCCTTCAATTGCCTCGACCGCATCGTTGACGTTTCCGACCTGAATCACCTCCGGCGGGCTTCGATAGGGATCGGGATGATCGATCGAGGAGAGGACGGCCGGCAGCGGAGCGCCCGCGGCTCTCAACGCGACCGCACGGCGATCTTCGAGCGGAGTCGGAGTCACCATCAGATCGGCATTGGCGGCTCGAGCCCAGATAATTTTCAGAGCGTCGGAACCGGACTCGAAACGCTCTGCTGTCACCCGCGACAGGTACGATGACATTCCATCCGGTGACCGGACGAGGGCGTAGGAGGCTCCATCTGCGATTGCAGAAAAGGGGACGGCCCGGCTCTCATACGTCCGGTAGAGAATTCGAGGGGGGAGAGTCGCGTCGCTCCCCCGGGTGACCCGCGTGTCGTAAGCGATCGATTTTCCGGTGAGGCTCGAGGTCAGCGGGGAGGGCTGCTCATAGAAAGAGGACCGATCGATGCCGAGCGTCGCCGGGAAGAGCAGAAGCAGTCCGCCGAGACTGAGAGCCCCGGACGCCAGCGCCGCGCGCCGACCATTCCGCACGACCAGAAGGATCGCGAGGGAACCGAACCCGGCCAGAGTTGCCGCGATGACTCTCGATCCGGAGACGATGTCCGTCGTGAACCAGCCCGCGGAGATGGCGCTCAGCGCAATCACCCCGATCAGAGGACCGAAGATCACGCGGCGACCGGACCGCACACTTTCCAGCAGCATGCCGGTCAACACAACACCCGAAAGAGTCGTCACGAGAAGGAGCTTCTGAGGATAGCGGACGGCCAGATCGAGTCCGGCCGTCGCGAAGAATGACTCGAGACCCGGAAGGAATCGCCCGAGAGAAAAAAGAAGACTCGTCGCAAAGAGAAGCTTCCAGATCCACGCCCTCGCCGGAGTCGGTGAGCCCGCCAGGAGTGCCGGAAGGAGGAGGGCGCCGATGAAGATCGAGTGGAACAGCAGCTCGTCGGTCGGAAAACCGACCGGCAGCCGATCGAGCTCGGCCGCGGAAAGCGAAGGCATCGGTCCGTATGGAGCGGCAGCGAGAAGCTCGGGGATTCGGATCGGGTGGAGGGACGCGGTCAGGGCGACCTCAGGTGAAAAACTGAACACGCCTCGCTCAGTCTCATCGATGATCTCATCGGTTGCGATCAGTTGCGGCAGGACGATGAGGAGGGCGATCGTGAAGGCGAGAGCGAGTGCGGGAGCATGCCTCCATCCGATCCTGGAGACCCCTAGGAGAATCAACGTCACCCCCGTGGCAGCGATGACCAGAGGCTCGCCGCAAAATCCGAACAAACCGAGCGCGAGGCCGAGCACTGGCCCTGCACGGAGAGCTTCCCGGATCGAGCGGGAGTCCGCCAGAGTCTCCAGCGCCAGGACGCACCACGGCAGAAAAGCCGCCGCAACGATCAGGTTGTAAAGGCTGGCACACGAAGCGACGACTCCGCTGGTGAGGTAGAACAAACCGGTCATCACGCTGATCGGGGGTGACAGTCCGAGCCTGCGGCCCAACCTTCGCGCGCCTTCGAAGGCCAGCGCGAGATGGATGAGAAAGTGGAGGTTGAAACCGACCCGCGCCGGAACGATGAGTTGCAGCAGCGTCGTCGGATGGAACGTGAGGTAGTTGGGATTTCCCGCGAGTGGCTGACCTCCCGACACGGCCGGGTTCCACATCGGAAGCTCGCCGGAGAGAAGGATCTGCCGGGTCATTGCCTTGACCGGGTAGTGCGTGGAGAAGTTGTCGCGATAGAAGAAGAAGTATCGGGTGGAGACGACGATGATGAAGCCCAGGAGCAGGGTAACGAGAGTGCCCGTGATCAGGATCCGGATCCGGGTGTTCGGAGTTCCGGAAGAGCGATCTTCCTCGAGCATCGACGCGAGTGTACATGAGCCGAGCGGAACCCTTCCGGGCGATGTATCCTTGCGCCCGCATGACGGTCCGACATCCCCTCATCGAATTGACGGTTGCCCGCGTCAAGGAGTTCGTCCGCCAGCCGGAGGCAGTGTTCTGGGTCCTCGCATTCCCGATCATTCTCGCGATGGCGCTCGGGTTCGCCTTTCGGGAAAAGGAACCGGAGAGGATTCCGATCGGCGTGATCGAGGGCTCCGGCGGGGATTACATGGAGGCCCTCGCGTCGTCGCCTGCATTGAAGGTGGTGGAGTACGAGCCGGAGGCGGGTGCGGAAGCTCTTCGTACCGGAAGGATCTCGCTATTGGTCGACGCGCGGGAGGATGTGACGTTCTCTCTCGATGAAACGCGCCCCGACGCCCGCATCGCGCGACTGGAGGCGGGAGAGGCGATCCAACAGGCGGCTGGACGGCAGGATGTCGTTCAGATCGTCGATCAGAGGATCGAAGAGAAGGGCTCGCGATATATCGATTTTCTGATTCCAGGCCTTCTCGGGATGAACCTGATGGGTACAGGGATGTGGGGTGTCGGCTTTTCCGTCGCGACTTCCCGAATGCAGAAGCTGCTGAAGCGCCTGATCGCAACTCCGATGAGCCGGACCCATTACTTCATGGCGTTCATCTTCTCCCGCATCGTGTTTCTGGTCCTCGAGGTAGCTGTGATCGTAGCCTTCGGCTGGATCGTATTCGACGTTGCGGTTCGCGGCTCGATACTGGTGTTTGCAGTCGTCAGCCTCGTCGGTGCATTCACTTTCTCGGGGCTCGGGCTTCTCGTCGCGTCCCGGGCGCAGACGATCGAAGGAGTGAGCGGACTGATGAACCTCGTGATGGTTCCGATGTGGATCCTCTCGGGCGTCTTCTTTTCATCGGAACGGTTCCCCGACTGGTCGCAGCCCTTCATCCAGACACTTCCCCTGACGGCGCTCAATGACGCGTTGCGAGCCGTGATGTTGGAGGCCGCGGGTATCGGCGCGGTCGCACTCGATCTTCTGGTAATGGCGGCGTGGCTCGTGATCAGTTTCCTCATCGCGCTGAAGATCTTTCGATGGACGTGATCTGAAGACGCCTCCGGTAGTTACAGGTCCCGGACAAGGATGAAGATCGCCACGGCGATGACGAACCAGCCGAAGAGTTTCCGCAACCCTCGAGCGTCGATTTTCCCTCCCATGTGTGTTCCCGCGACCGCACCGGCAACCGCGCAGATCGTCACCAGCAGAGCAATCCGGAGGTCGAATCCACCCTGCTGCAGGTGCCCGACCAGCCCTGCCGCGCAGTTGATCGTGATCACGACGAGCGACGTGCCGACAGCTTCCCTGACGTGCAGACCGCCGAACACCATCAGCGCCGGAACGATGAGGAACCCCCCGCCGACTCCGAGAAACCCGGTCAGCACGCCGACGACCGCTCCGGCGAGAAGCGCGCTCGGGGCCGAGCGGTGCGCATCCTCGAGCTCCTTCCGCTCACCGCGAAGGAGCATCATTGCCGCTACGATGAACATCAGAAGAGCGAACAGCAGGAGCAGCGTCCGGGGTGACACCAGATAAGTGAGACGGGCTCCGAAAAAGGCGCCGGCAATTCCGGCGGCACCGAAGAGGCCGGCTGTTTTCCAGACGACTCTGCCTTCGCGATGATGGAGCAGCGAGCTCACCAGACTCGTCGACCCGACGACGGCGAGCGACATGCCGATGGCTTCTCGCGCTCCGACGCCGATCACGTAAACAAGGATTGGCACCGTGATGATCGAGCCGCCGCCTCCCATGAGACCGAGCGAAATGCCGATCAGAACGCTCAGGACCAGCCCTGCGACCAGCCCGCCCGTCAACCCCATTCCGGCTACTCGATCTCGAACTCGAACTGATCGACGAGGTTGCCGCCGAGATAAGCCTCGACTGAGTAGCTTCCCGGGTTCCGGAGATTCTCCGGCATTGCAAACCGGACCGAGCGGCTCTGTGGGACGTCGACCTGTTGCTCACTGAGCGCCTCTCCAGCCGAATCGAGCCATCGAGCTCGCGCCACCAGCCCTTCCGGCACTTCGCGGACCCGGACGAGGAGCGTGATGGTCTGCGAGGTCGAGAAGCTCGAGCTCTCGTCGACGCCATCGCCGGACGGTGTACCCAGACTCGCCGTATCGAGGAGAATGACCTCGGCAGCCTCTCCGACTTCCGCCTCGATACTCGTGGTCGTCTCGGAGAGATCCGTCACTTCTTCCGTCACCTGCGCGGGCTCTTCGGTGGTTTCTTCAGCGGGTGCGACCGGCACCTCGATCGTCTCTCTGCAGGCGAGCGGAATCGTCGCGATCAGCACTGCCCACAACGCCACGCTCTTCAACTCGAATCGTCCGATCATCATCCGTAAGTCTACACTCTGTGGAACCGAACTTGCTCGAATCGAACGACATGACCAACGATGCCGCGGAGCGCCCCGAAGTCGTCGTCATCACTGGAGCCTCGGCAGGTGTCGGGCGAGCAGCGGTCCGACGATTCGCCTCGGCTGGTGCTCATATCGCGCTGATCGCCCGTGACGGCGAGCGTCTCGATGCGGCCGTCGAGGAGATTTCGAATCTCGGGGGTCGGGGAATCGCCATCTCCGCCGACGTCGCCTCGAGAGAAGAGATCGAAGCGGCCGCGAGTCGGGCCGAAGAAGCGCTCGGCCCCATCGATGTCTGGATCAACAATGCCTCCGCGACGGTCTTCGGTCCCGCCACGAGTCTCTCTCCGGAGGAGATCCGGAGGGTTACCGATGTCACCTACCTCGGAACCGTGTGGGGGACGCTTGCGGCACTGGCGAAGATGTCGGCGCGGAAGTCCGGAAAGATCGTCCAGGTCTGCTCGGCACAATCGCTGCGAGGTCTGCCGCTGGAGAGCGCCTTTGCCGGGGCGTCCCACGCGATCCGTGGCTTCACCGATTCCCTCAGAGCCGAGTTGCTTCATGAAAAGAGCGGGGTTCATCTCTCTCAGGTGATCCTCCCCGCAATGAACACGCCGCGATACCAGTGGGCGAGGAATCATGCGGGCCAGGAAATCGAGCCCTCACCGATCTATCAGCCTGAAATCGCGGCCGAGGCCATTCACTGGATCGCCCATCATGACCGCCGCGACCTGACTCTCGGCTGGGGTACTCTCGGTCTGATCTGGTCCGATCGACTCCTCCCCGAGGCGGTGGACGCCTGGCTTGCCGGTCCGGCATTCGATGCGCGGCTCTCGGATGACCAGGTCGATGCGGAGCGGAAGGACAATCTCTTCGAGCCCGTGCCGGGAAACTTTGCCGCGCACGGCGAGCTCGATCCCGAGGCCACCCGATCGCAGGTCCAGCTCGTCGCCAACGAGCACCGGGGGATCGTCTTGGGGGCGATCGGGCTGCTCGCTTTCCTGGCGTGGCTGCGGAGGCGGTGAGAAGGGGCGCAGCTCCCCGCCGAGCCTGCTGTTTATCGGCCGATGGGAAACGTCAGGGTGTAGATACGACGACCGCGAGCAATCGACAGAACGATCGAAGTCCGATCGACCGATCGGGCGAGAATGGCATCGAGCTCCTCGACCGACCGAACCGTCACGCCGTTGACGCCCACGATGAGGTCACCCGGAACGAGCCCGATCTGATCTGCCCGGGATCCCCGGTCGACGCGATCGATGACGATGCGTCCGCCCGATTCCGCGGGTGAGAGGCCACTGACCGCTCGGAGAACGCGCAATCCCAGCCTGCGAGGCGCTTCCGAAGGGGTGATGGCGAGCCTGATGTCATCGCGCTCCCGCCGGACCCGGAACTCGATCGGTTCGCCTGCCCTCGCCGTCGTCAGGATCGTTACGAGCGCTTCTCTGGAGTCGACCGGCGCACCCGCCACCGACACGATCACGTCGCCGAGCTCGATTCCGGCGTCGGCTGCGGGCGAATCGTCGAAGACTCGGGTGACGATTGCTCCGGCTCCGACATCGAGTCCAAGACGATGCGATTCTTCCGGTGTGAGGGTTGCGGTGGCGAGTCCAATCCATGCGGGGTGAACCTCCCCATAGCGCCGGAGATCCTCGACGATCTTCCTTGCGCGGTCGACGGGGATTGCGAAGCCGATTCCCTGAGCCTCCGCGTAGATCGCCACATTGATGCCGATGATTCTGCCGTCCATATTGACGAGCGGTCCGCCGGAGTTGCCGGGGTTGATGGAGGCATCGGTCTGGATGAAGTCGGTAAAGGTGCGATCCTGCTCCGCGGAAGGAACCGACCGTCCGGTGGCCGAGATCACCCCGGTCGTGACGGTACCGCTCAGTCCGAAGGGGTTGCCGATCGCGACGACGGTCTCGCCGATCATCAGATCGGAGGAGGTCCCGATGGGGGCTGCCGGGAGATCGCCGGCGTCGAGCTCGAGCACGGCGAGATCGCTGTCGGGGTCGACGCCGATGACCCGCGCCTCGAACGATCGGCCATCGGCGAGATTGACAGTAATGGCCGAGGCGCCCTCGATCACGTGGGCATTGGTGACCACCGTGCCATCGGAGCTCCAGATGAATCCGGATCCTGCCGACTGGGTTCTGAAGATCCGATCCCTTCTGAAGAGGTCGAACCAGGGATCGAAGGAGCGACGGGTCATCGTCGATTCGACCTGAATGTTCACCACCGAGGGGAGGACGTTCCGTACGACGGCGACGACGGGAGTCACCCTCGCTCCGGAAGGGGGGATCGGAACCAGGGCATCCGCTGGTCTCGGACCGCTGGTCCCGGTGGCGGTGTCATCTGCCTGGGGGCATCCGCCGGCGAGAAGGGCCAAGACACCGACCGCGAGGCGGATCGTCAGACGACGACGAGCCGGTGAACGCTGAAAAGTTCCTGAGGATCCATCCATGTTCGTGCGATTGCGAAGCCGGTATCGGCGATCAGGTCTCTGAAGCTGGACAGCGTGTATTTGTACGAGTTCTCCGTGTGAATCGTTTCGCCTTTTCGAAACGTGACGCGCTCGTCTCCGATCGCGACGGTTTGATCCCGCAGGCTCCGGAGGTGCATCTCGATGCGGCTCGACTGCTCGTTGAACAGAGCCTCGTGCGCGAAGGCTGCGGGATCGAAGCTGCTGCCGAGCACGCGGTTGATGTGGTTGAGAACATTCAGATTGAAGGCGGCGGTCACGTTTGCAGAATCGTTGTAGGCGGCTTCCAGAACCGAGCGATCCTTGACCAGATCGACCCCGATGATCATCTCGTCCCGCGGCGCCTGTCGCTCGGCGATCATCGAGAGGAACGCCCGGGCGTCTTCCGGCTCGAAGTTTCCGATCGTCGAGCCCGGAAAGAAGAATATCCGGCGGTCGAAAGTCTCCCAGCCGGGGATGTCGAGGCTGGAGGTGTAATCGGTGCAGACTGCGACGACTTCGATGGCGGGGTAGTCGGTCGAGATCGCACGCGCGGCGTCTTCGAGGTGCTGCCGGGAGATGTCGAGCGGCATGTAAATGATGTGATCATCGTGAGCATCGAGCAGGATGCGGACTTTCTCGCTGTTGCCGCTTCCGAGCTCGATCAGTGCCGACAGAGGGGAGAAGCTCGATACGATCTCGTCGGCATTCGCCCGCAGGATTCCGATCTCGGTTCTCGTGGGGTAGTACTCCGGCAGCGCGGTGATCTTTTCGAAAAGTTCGGAGCCGTTCTGATCGTAGAAGAGCTTCGGCGCGAGGGTCTTCGGGAATGCTCGGAGGCCTGCGAGCACGTCGGTCCTGATGTCGCTCAGCCTCGGATGCTGGTCCACGACGGTGATCGAATGGGGTGCGAGGTCCTTCTCCATTTCGGGGGATTGTATCCGCCGGCGGCACGCTGTGGCCGGTTCAATGTGCCGTGTCGGGAATCGAACCGCGGAATCCCGGTTGTGGCAGGCAGCAGTCCGGGACAGGCCGCGGCGCCCGGATCGCGGTTTGGAAGGGGTTGTCTCCCCGGAATAATTGGCCGCTCGCGGCGTTATGGGCTCGCGCGCGAAGACTGCCCGCCACGCGGGAGAGCCTTCCCGTTTTCTGAAAATCCGGCCCGACGCGGGTCGCTTTGTCATTGTTGTTCGAGAGGAAGTTCATGCCGACAGTCAATCAGCTGGTCAACAAGGGACGCAAGTCACTCAAGGCGAAGACGAAATCCCCGGCTCTCCAGGACTCGCCCCAGAAGCGGGGAGTCTGCACGCGCGTCTATACGTCGACCCCGAAAAAGCCCAACTCGGCCCTCCGCAAGGTGGCTCGTGTGCGGCTGACCAACGGGATCGAGGTCACGACCTACATTCCGGGCGTCGGCCACAATCTCCAGGAGCACTCGATCGTGATGATCCGCGGAGGCAGAGTCAAGGATCTTCCGGGAGTTCGCTATCACGTGATCCGCGGGACCCTCGATGCTCAGGGCGTGGCCAACCGCAAACAGGGACGAAGCAAATACGGCGCGAAGCGACCGAAAGCCTGAGACGAGATCAGATTATGCCGAGACGAAGAGAAGTTCCGAAACGTGAGATCCTTCCGGATCCGCTCTACAACAGCCAGCTCGTGACCAAGTTCATCAACGCCCTGATGCGTGACGGCAAGAAGGCTGTCGCCGAAGGCATCTTTTATGGTGCGATGAAGAGAATCGAGGGTCGCGGCGAGGAAGATGCCCTGAAGACCTTCAAGAAGGCCGTCGATAACGTCAAGCCGGCTCTCGAGGTCAAGAGCCGCCGAGTCGGCGGTTCGAACTACCAGGTTCCCGTCGAGGTGAGGCCCTCTCGCCGCGCGTCGCTGGCGATTCGCTGGCTCGTTCAGTACTCGCGCGCTCGTGGTGAAAAGACGATGCAGGAACGTCTCGCTGGCGAGATTCTCGATGCGGCCAACGGGCGAGGTCAGGCGTTGAAGAAAAAGGAAGATACCCACCGGATGGCCGACGCGAACAAAGCATTCGCGCACTACCGCTGGTGAGCGTCGTTCCAACGCTGCTTCCGAAGGGAATCGGCGGAATATTGAAGCACCGTAGTTTGATTTGAATGTGCCGACCGGGGCCCGCCCCGATCGGAGTTCCCCCCGTAGCTCCGTCTCGACCGGATAACACAGGGTACGCCCTGCGGTTCCGGACCGAGCAACGGGATAACGAAAAAACGAAGACCAGTCGACGTGCCGACCTCTGTCCGGATGGCGAGGCCGGACTCGTCTCGCCGTAGCCGTCGTGTGGCGGCGCGGAACCGCTGGTGCAGTGCCAGCAGAGGACATTCGAAGCCAATGGCTAGACAGGTACCCATCGCAAAGCAGCGCAATATCGGCATCATGGCGCACATCGATGCGGGGAAGACTACGACTACCGAACGAATCCTCTTCTACACGGGAATTACCCACAAGATCGGTGAGGTCCACGAGGGTACCGCGACGATGGACTGGATGGCCCAGGAGCAGGAGCGTGGCATCACGATCACCTCGGCTGCCACCACATGCTTCTGGGGCGACCACAGAATCAACATCATCGACACCCCGGGCCACGTCGACTTCACCGCAGAGGTCGAGCGCTCGCTTCGCGTTCTCGATGGTGCCGTCGCCGTGTTCTGCGCCGTCGGGGGAGTCGAGCCGCAGTCGGAGACCGTATGGCGGCAGGCCGACCGGTATGGCGTTCCGCGGATCGCCTTCGTCAACAAGATGGATCGCATCGGCGCTAACTTCGAGGCGGTCGTCAATCAGGTCCGCGAAAAGCTCGGTGCTCATCCGGTTCCGCTGCAGTTCCCGATCGGCGCCGAGGATACCTTCAAAGGTGTCATCGATCTGGTCAGGATGAAGGCGCTCGTTTTCAGGAGCGAGGATCTCGGCGCCACCTACGAGGTCGAGGAGATCCCCGCCGACCTGGTCGAGGACGCCAACCACTGGCGGGAGAAGCTGATCGAGGCGATCGCCGAGCAGAATGACGAGCTGCTCGAGAAGTACCTCGGCGGCGAGGCTCTCACGAATGAGGAGCTCGTCGCGGGCATCCGGTTCGCGACGATCAGGAATCACATCACCCCCGTTCTGTGCGGGACGGCGTTCAAGAACAAAGGCGTTCAGCCGCTTCTCGACGCGGTGGTGACCTATCTTCCTTCCCCGATCGACATCGACCCGATGGAGGGAATCAACCCGAACAACGAGCAGGAAGAAGAGCGACCCGCATCCGACGAAGCTCCCTTCTCAGCGCTGATCTTCAAGATTGCCACCGACCCGTTCGTCGGCCAGCTCGCGTTCTTCCGTGTCTACTCCGGACATCTCGAGTCGGGCTCGGCCGTGCTGAACTCGACCAAGGGGACCACCGAGCGGATCGGGCGTCTGCTGAAGATGCACGCCAACAAACGTGAAGAGATCAAGGAAGTCTGGGCCGGAGACATCGGTGCCGCGGTCGGTCTCAGAAACGTCGTCACCGGAGACACGATCTGCGAAAAAGGGCGGCCCATCGTGCTGATGGCGATGGATTTTCCCGAGCCCGTCATCGCTGTTGCCATCGAGCCGAAGACAAAGGCCGATCAGGAGAAGATGGGCCTCGCGCTCGCGAAGCTCACCCAGGAAGATCCGACCTTCAAAGTGCACACGGATCACGAGACGGGCCAGACGATCATTCGCGGCATGGGAGAGCTTCATCTCGAGATCCTCGTCGATCGGATGGTCCGGGAGTTCAACGTCGAAGCGAACGTCGGACGGCCTCAGGTTGCCTACCGCGAGGCGATCACCCGCGAAGCGGCCTCCGAGGGCCGATTCGTGCGCCAGTCGGGTGGTAAGGGGCAGTACGGGCACGTCAAGATGCGCTTCGAGCCTCTCAAGGATGGGCAGGATTTCGAGTTCGTCGACGAGATCAAGGGCGGAGCGATTCCGCGCGAGTACATCAAGCCGGTCGAGCAGGGGATCCGCGAGGCGATGGAGAACGGCATTCTCGCCGGCTACCCGATGACGGGAATCAGGGCGATTCTCTACGACGGCTCGTACCACGACGTCGATTCTTCCGAGATGGCCTTCAAGATCGCCGGATCGATGGCGTACCAGAGTGCGGCCAAGTCCGCGGGACCGGTTCTGCTCGAGCCGATCATGGACGTCGAGGTCGTCTCGCCGGAGGACTTCGCGGGCGATGTGATGGGCGATCTGTCGCGTCGCCGGGGCAAAATTCAGAGGATGGAAGAGCGGGGGGGCGCCAAGGCAGTTCGTGCGCATGTTCCGCTCTCTGAGATGTTCGGCTACGCGACCGAGCTTCGGTCGCTGAGTCAGGGACGGGCGAGCTACACGATGCAGTTCGCCCAGTACGAACAGGCGCCGAAGAACGTTTCGGACGAGATCATTGCGAAAGTGGCAGGTTAGGTGAGTCAGAAATACGACGGGGACCGGGTTCCCGGACGAAATCAGGAGGTTGGCGATGGCCAAAGAGAAATTCGACAGAAGTAAACCCCATGTCAACGTCGGTACGATCGGACACGTTGATCACGGGAAAACGACGCTGACGGCGGCGATTACCCGCGTTCTCGCGGAGAAGGGCCTTGCCAACTTCACGGCGTTCGACTCGATCGACAAGGCACCGGAAGAGCGCGAGCGCGGGATCACGATCGCAACCGCACACGTGGAGTATTCGACCGAGAACCGGCACTATGCTCACGTCGACTGCCCCGGTCACGCGGACTACGTGAAGAACATGATCACCGGAGCCGCTCAGATGGATGGAGCGATTCTGGTGGTTTCCGCCGTCGACGGCCCGATGCCGCAGACGCGAGAGCACATTCTGCTCGCCCGTCAGGTTGGCGTCCCCGCGATGGTCGTGTTCCTCAACAAGGTCGACATGGTCGACGACGAGGAACTGCTCGACCTGGTCGAGCTCGAAGTTCGCGAGCGTCTTACCGAGCAGGATTTCCCTGGTGAAGACATTCCGATCGTCCGCGGGTCGGCGCTCAAAGCCCTCGAGGACCCGACCGGCGAATGGGCCGACAAGGTCATGGAGCTGATGAACAAGGTCGACGAGTACATTCCAATGCCCGAGCGCGACATCGAGAAGGAGTTCCTGATGCCGATCGAGGACGTCTTCTCGATCTCCGGCCGTGGAACCGTCGTCACCGGTCGTGTCGAGCGAGGACAGGTCAAGGTCGGTGATGAAGTCGAGATCGTCGGTATCCGCCCCACTCAGAAGAAGGTCGTCACGGGCGTCGAGATGTTCAAGAAGCTTCTCGATTCCGGTCAGGCCGGCGACAACCTCGGCCTGCTGCTCCGCGGCACCGAGCGTAAGGACGTCGAGCGCGGGCAGGTCGTCGCCAAGCCCGGCTCGATCACGCCCCACACGAAGTTCAAGGCGAAGGTCTACGTTCTCAACAAGGACGAGGGCGGCCGCCACAAGCCGTTCTTCAATGGATACCGTCCGCAGTTCTACTTCCGGACCACCGACATCACGGGTGTTGCCACCCTCGGCGAGGGTGTCGAGATGGTCATGCCGGGCGATGATGCGAACCTCGACGTCGAACTGATCGCTCCCATCGCGATGGAGAAGGGTCTTCGCTTCGCGATTCGCGAAGGCGGACGCACCATCGGAGCCGGAACCGTCACGGAAGTCGTCGAATAACCAATCCGGGAGAGCCGCCTCGTGCGGTCTCCCGACTGTTCTTTGTGAGCCAGCAAGAGGAAATATGAACGAGAAGATCCGAATCAGACTGAAGGCATACGACTATCGCGTTCTCGACCAGTCGACACTCGAAATCGTCGATACGGCGAAACGGACGGGAGCGGATGTCGTCGGTCCGATTCCGCTGCCGACGCAGATTTCGCGTTACACGGTGCTGCGCAGTCCCCATGTCGACAAGAAGTCCCGGGAGCAGTTCGAGATGCGGACGCACAAGAGACTTCTCGACATTCTCGAGCCGACGGCTCAGACGGTCGATGCCCTGATGAAGCTCGAGCTTCCCGCGGGTGTCGACGTAGAGATCAAGGCGTTCGGTAAATAGGCGGTGAAACGATGATTCGAGGAATCATAGGCAGGAAGATCGGGATGACCCAGGTCTTCGAAGAGGACGGAGCGGCGATCCCGGTGACGGTGATCCAGGCCGGCCCCTGTCTGGTCGTACAGAAGAAGACGGCTGAACTGGACGGCTACGATGCCGTGCAGGTGGGTCTCGTCGAAAAGATGTCCCCACGACGGGTCACTTCGCCCGTCCGCGGTCACTTCGCAAAGGCGGACGTTCAGCCGATGGGCAACCTTGCCGAGTTCGAGTACGAGGGCGATGCCAACGTCGGCGACCGGGTGATGGTCGACATCTTCAACGTCGGCGACTCGATCGACGTGATCGGCAAGTCGAAGGGAAAAGGCTTCCAGGGCGTCATCAAGCGTCATGGATTCCGCGGAGGTCGCGCCTCGCACGGCTCGATGTTCCACCGTGCTCCCGGCTCGATCGGTCAGTCCGCGGCTCCGTCGCGAGTCTTCAAAGGTACGCGCATGCCGGGTCGCACCGGCGGAAAGCGCGTCACCGTGAAGAATCTGAAGGTCACACGCGTCGATGCCGACAACAACCTGATCTACGTACGCGGTGCCGTTCCGGGCGCGCGCAACTCGCTCGTCGTCCTTCAGCACTCGGCCAATGGAAAGGCTCAGGGTGAATGACCATGCCGACCATTGAGATCAGAAACTGGAACAATGAAAAGGTCGGAACGAGGGATCTCCCCGAGGAGGTCTTCGGCGTTCCGTACAAAGAGCAGCTCATCCACGAGGCCGTCCGGCATCATCTGGCCGCCGTCCGTTCGGGAACTCACAAGACCAAGGTTCGCAGCGAAGTCTCCGGTTCCGGTCGAAAGCCTTTCCGGCAGAAGGGAACGGGGCGCGCGCGCCAGGGGGGTGGTCGTCCCGGGATTCACAGGCACGGTGGAACGATCCACGGTCCGGTCCCGAGAGACTACTCGTTCAAAATGAACCGAAAGGAAAAGAAGATCGCGCTGCGGTCGGCGCTGTCGAGAAAAGTGGCCCAGGGAGAGCTGCTGCTCCTCTCGGACATGAACCTCGAGGAAGCGAAGACCGGAAGTCTGGCGCGGACCATCACCGGGCTCGGGGTTGACGGGCGGGCGCTGCTCGTCGATTCGCTCGACAACCTGAATCTGGTGCTGGCGTCACGTAACCATCCCAGGATGGGAGTCGCGGACGCGTCCAACGTCAGCGTTTACGACATCGTCAATGCGAAATGGGTCGTGATCAGCGAGCAGGCACTCGACCGGCTCACGGAGGTTCTGAGCAAATGAATCTGCACAAGATCATCATCCGGCCGATCGTGACCGAAAAGAGCGTGCTCGCCAAAGAGACCCGAAATGTCATCGCATTCGAGGTCGCGAGAAGCGCGAACAAGATCGAAGTCAAGAAGGCAGTCGAGAAGCTCTTCGAAGTGAAAGTGGACGATGTCCGCCTTCTCAACGTGAGAGGAAAAGTGAAACGCCTCGGCAGGAACGTCGGCAGAAGGCCGAACTGGCGCAAGGCTTACGTCCGCCTGGCGGAAGGAGAGCGCGCGCCCGAGTTCTTCGAGGGCGTGTGAGGGGAGTCGCGAAATGGCTGTGAAAAAATACAAACCGACTTCACCGGGTCGGCGGTTTCAGACGCATCTCTCTTTCGACGAGATCACGTCCCGGACTCCGGAGAAGTCGCTGACCAAAGGGAAGACGAAAACCGGTGGGCGCAACAGTACGGGGCGCGTCACCTCGCGATTCATCGGTGGCGGGCACAAGCAGCGCTACCGGGAAATCGACTTCAAGCGCGACAAGCGCGGCATCCCCGCGCGTGTGGCGACGATCGAGTACGACCCGAACCGAAGCGCCCACATCGCACTGCTGCACTACGTTGATGGAGAGAAGCGCTACATCCTGGCGCCGAAGGGGCTGACCGTAGGGTCCGAGGTCGTCTCGGGTCCCGAGGCGGACATCCTGCCGGGCAATGCCCTTCCGCTCAGCGGCATTCCGCTCGGCACGACCATTCACAACATCGAGCTCAAGGAGGGCCGCGGCGGCCAGATGGTCCGGTCGGCCGGAACGGCGGCTCAGCTGATGGCCCGCGAGGGCGACCTCGCCCTTCTGCGCCTCCCCTCGGGTGAGCTGCGGCGGGTTCACGTCCGGTGCTATGCGACCATCGGAGAAGTCGGCAACTCCGATCACGAGAACGTTTCGATCGGAAAAGCCGGACGCAAGCGCCACCTCGGAAAGAAACCGCACAACCGCGGCGTCACGATGAATCCCGTGGATCACCCGCTCGGCGGTGGTGAGGGCCGGACCTCCGGCGGTCGCCATCCCGTCACTCCATGGGGCAAGCCGACCAAGGGTGCGAAGACTCGCAGAAACAAACGAACGACGAAGATGATCGTCAAGCGGCGCGGCAAGTAACGGCGGACAAGGAGATCACGACAAACCATGGCACGCTCAATCAAAAAGGGTCCGTTCACCGACGAACATCTTCAGAAGAAGATCGATGCGATGAACGACAAGAACGACAAAAAGGTCATCAAGACCTGGTCGCGCCGGTCGACGATCAATCCGAGCATGGTGGGCCACACGATCGCCGTTCACAACGGACGCAAATTCATTCCGATCTACATCGCGGAGAACATGGTCGGCCACAAGTTGGGCGAGTTCGCGCTGACTCGGACGTTCAAGGGCCACACGGGTGGCAAGAAGGAGCAGGCCGGAAAGGCCCGCTGATCGACTGGAGAGCTCGAGATGGAAGCGAAAGCACAGCTCAAATATCTGAAGGTGTCGCCACAGAAGGTCCGGCTCGTGGCCGACCTGATCCGCGGCCGCCGCGTCGACGATGCGATCCAGATCCTCCGATTCACGAAGAAGTCGTGCTCCGGAGATCTCGAGAAGCTTCTGCTGTCGGCCATCGCCAACGCAGAAAACAAAGAGGCGGCGCCGGACGTGGACGACCTCGTGGTATCGCGCATCGTCGTCGACGACGGACCGCGTGAGAAGCGTGTCCAGCCAGCACCGATGGGCCGGGCATTCCGAATTCTGAAGCGACAGAGTCACGTGACCATTCACGTCTCTGACGACGTGAAGCCGAAGGGCGCTCGAAACAGCTAAGGGGGAGAAGTTGGGTCAGAAAGTACATCCATACGGTTTTCGACTGGGGTTCAACAAAACCTGGCATTCCCGCTGGTTCGGCGGAAAGAACTACTCGGAGACGCTCCACAAGGATCTGGAGCTTCGGGAGAACCTGAAGAAGCGGCTCTCGCACGCCGGTGTCTCGGAGATCGACATCGAGCGCACCGCCAACAAGATGCGAATCAACATCTACACCTCACGCCCCGGAATCATCATCGGACGGAAGGGGGCGGAGGTCGACAAGCTTCGCGACGAGCTGCAGAAGATGGTCGACGGTGACGTCTACATCAACATTCAGGAGATTCAGCGGCCCGAGCTCGATGCGCAGCTCGTCGCCGAGAACATTGCGAATCAGCTGGTCCGCCGGATCGCGTTCCGCCGGGCGATGAGGAAGTCGATGGAGAGTGCATTCCGGTTCGGAGCGAAGGGCGTGAAGATCCGCGTCGGTGGCCGGCTCAACGGAGCCGAGATTGCGCGCAGCGAGTGGTACCAGGATGGCCGTCTGCCGCTTCACACGCTGAAGGCCGACGTCGATTACGGCGAGGCGGTGGCGAATACCACCTACGGCACGATCGGCGTGAAGGTCTGGCTTTACAAGGGCGAGCTCACCAAGGCGAAGTCGCGCCGGCGAATCGCGTGAGCGGGGAAGTGAAATAGGAGATTTGAACGATGTTGATGCCGAAAAAAGTCAAGTACAGAAAGCAGCAGCGGGGGCGGCGAGCCGGAATCGCCACTCGTGGTGCCACGCTTTCGTTCGGCGACTACGGACTCCAGGCGCTCGAGGCGGGCTGGCTCACGGCCCGGCAGATCGAAGCGGCCCGTATCGCGATGACGAGGTACATCAAGCGCGGAGGCAAAATCTGGATCCGCATTTTCCCCGACAAGCCGATCTCGAAGAAGCCTCTCGAGACGCGAATGGGGAAAGGAAAAGGCGCGCCGGAAGAGTGGGTCGCGGTCGTCAAGCCCGCGCGGATGCTCTACGAGATGGAAGGCGTCACGCGGGAGATCGCGGAAGAGGCGTTGCGTCTGGCCGCGCACAAGCTGCCGATCAAGACTCGCTTCGTGTCGCGTGAAGAGATGGAGATCGGAGCATGAGCAAGGCAACGGGCCTCAGGGAAAAAACGGAGAACGATCTGGTCAACCGTCGTCAGGATCTGACCGAGCAGCTCTTCAAGATGCGTTTTCAGAGTGCGACGGGCGCTCTCGACGATCCTCAGAAGGTCAAAGGGGCCCGTCGTGAGATCGCGCGCATCAACACGATTCTGCGCGAGCGCGAGATCGAAGCCGGGAAAAAGGCTGAGTGAAGGATCAGAATATGGCCGAAAAAAACGAGAACGAGGACACCGGAGCGACGAAGCGATCGACGAGTAAGGTCGGTACCGTCGTCTCGGACAAAATGGACAAGACAGTGGTCGTCGCGGTCGAGAACCGCAAGATGCATCCGGTCTACCTGAAGTACGTCAAGAGAACCTCGAAGTTCTTCGCGCACGACGAAACCAACGAGTGCAACGTCGGAGACCGCGTCGTCATCGAGGAGTCGCGCCCACTCTCGCGCCGTAAACGCTGGACGGTCGCTCGGATCATCGAACGATCCGAAGCGATCTCCTGACAGGAGCAATCACGATGATTCAGATGGGTACATTGCTGAAGGTTGCCGACAACACCGGTGCGAGAACGATCGCGTGCATCAAGCTGCGCGGCGGCTCGAGGGCCGGCCGCTATGCGGGTGTCGGCGACGTCATCTCGGCTTCGGTCAAGGAAGCCTCGCCGGATGGCACGGTCAAGAAGGGAACGGTCGTTCGCGCGGTGATCGTCCGGACCAGGAAGCAGACGCGCCGCAAGGATGGCACCTACATCCGGTTCGACGAGAACGCGGCGGTACTGGTCAACGATACCGGCGAGCCGGTCGGGACGCGCGTGTTCGGTCCAGTTGCCCGCGAGCTTCGTGAGCGGCGTTTCATGAAGATCATCTCGCTGGCTCCCGAGGTCCTCTGAGAAAGGCGAGACGTTATGAAAGTTCACATCAGAAGAAATGACGAGGTCGAAGTGGTCGCCGGTACATCGAAGGGTCAGCGGGGGAAGGTTCTCCGCGTCTACCCGTCGAAGAAGACGGCAATCGTCGAGCGCGTCAACATGATCAAGCGTCACACGCGACCCAACCCGAGCCGCAACGTCAAGGGTGGAGTCGTCGAGCGTGAGGGTGCAATCCACGTATCGAACCTCCGCCTGCTGGAGCGAGGCACGGTCGAGGGTCGTGCGGAAACCAAGGAGACCGCGGCTTCGAAGAAGAAGGCGAGCAAAAAGAAGACGGCTTCGAAGAAGAAGGCCGAGGCGAAGGCTTAAGTTCGACGCAGTCGGCGTCGAGGAGATTGGCAAGAGATGGCAGTGGCGAGACTCAGAAAAGCGTACGAAGAGGAAGTCGTTCCGAAACTACGGAGCGAGTTCAAGATCGAAAATCCGATGGCCGTGCCGCGGATCGAGAAAGTCGTGCTCAACATGGGCGTTGGCGAGGCCACGCAGAACAGCAAGCTGCTCGATTCGGCGATCGAGGATCTGGCTGCGATCGCGGGACAGAAACCCCTGATGACGCGGGCGAAGAAGTCGATCTCGAACTTCAAGCTGCGCGAGGGTGTCCCAATCGGCGCGATGGTGACGCTCAGGAGCGAGCGGATGTGGGAGTTTCTGGATCGGCTCATCACCACCGCCCTTCCGCGCGTTCGCGACTTCCGCGGCGTGCCGAAAAAATCCTTCGATGGACGGGGGAACTACACGCTCGGTGTGAAGGATCACCTGATCTTTCTCGAGATCGATTTCACCAAGGTCGACAAGTCGAAAGGATTGAACATCACGATCGTCACTACGGCAGAGAACGACGAGCAGGCCCGGTTTCTCCTCAGGGAGATCGGGATGCCCTTTGCGAGGTAAGGAGAGAAGCAATGGCTAAACAATCACTGATCGCGAAAGCGAACCGAAAGCCGAAATTTTCGAGCCGCCGGGTCACCCGATGCAAGCGCTGCGGCAGACCTCGCGGATACCTCAAAAAGTTTCAGCTCTGCAGGATCTGCTTTCGCACACTCGCCCTCGAGGGCTATCTGCCTGGCGTGACCAAGGCAAGCTGGTAATCCGAAAGTGTCACGGAGGAATCGAACATGTCGATGACGGATCCAATCGCCGATATGCTCACGCGCATCCGCAACGGGCTGACAGCCCGCCACGAGCGTGTGGACATCCCGGCTTCGAAGCTGAAAACGGAGATCGCGAGAATTCTCAAAGATGAAGGATTCATCGCGGATTACAAGCTGGCGCAGGATGATTCCCAGGGGACTTTGAGGGTGTTCCTCCGCTATACCAGCGGGGGCGACCCGATCATTCACGGGATGCAGCGCGTTTCACGCCCCGGCCGGCGGGTCTACCGGCGGAAAGCCGAGATCCCGAGAGTCCTCGATGGTCTCGGGCTGTCGATACTGTCCACGTCCCGTGGAGTGCTTTCGAGCGACGACGCGCAAAAAGAAGGCGTCGGCGGCGAAGTGCTCTGCCAGGTCTGGTGAGGTGAGAAATGTCACGCGTAGGTAGAAAAGAGATTCCGCTGCCGAAGGGCGTCGAGGTGAAGGTCAACGGGCAGACCGCGGTCGTGAAGGGACCGAAGGGTCAGCTCGAAACACCGATCGCAGACGGCATCGAGATGGCGGTCGAAGGCAACGTCGTGCGGCTCAGCCGCGGTAACGACGAGAGGCAGTCTCGCGCACTGCACGGACTGACGCGCGCGCTTCTGGCCAACAGCGTCCAGGGTGTCGCCGAGGGCTTCCGGAAGGAGCTCGACATTGTCGGTGTCGGCTACCGAGCCGAGGTGAGGGGGAAAGCCGTGGTTTTCCAGCTCGGCTATTCGCATCCGATCAATTTCCCGATCCCCGAGGGGATCTCGGTGGAAGTCGACAAGGCTGGTCACGTCGTCGTCACCGGGATCGACAAACAGAAAGTCGGGCAGGTTGCAGCGGAGATCCGCGGTCTTCGCGAGCCGGATCCGTACAAGGGCAAAGGCATCAAGTACACGGGCGAACAGATTCGCCGCAAGGCCGGAAAGACGGCGGGCAAGTAAAGCATTCCAGGGCGGTTTTCGTCCGGAGGTCAGAACAGTTATGGATCGAGCCAAAGCGAGAGCAGATCGAAGAAAGCGGGTCAGAACGCGGGTCCGGAGGAAGGTGCACGGAACCACGGCACGTCCGCGGCTCACGGTCTTCAAGAGCCTGAACCACATTTATGCCCAGGTAATCGACGACCAGAGCGGAAAGACGCTGGTGTCGGCTTCGTCGAAGGACAAGGACTTCGGAGCGGATCGCGGGTCCAACGTCGCCGCTGCAAAGCGGGTCGGTGAGCTCATCGGGCAGCGCGCGAAGAGTGAAGGGGTCGAGACGGTCGTGTTCGATCGGGGCGGTTACCTGTATCACGGACGAGTCAAAGCTCTCGCCGATTCGGCGCGCGAGCAGGGATTGAAGTTCTAAAGGAACGCGGAGGTCTATAAGTGCAGCGACAGAATACAGGACGAGGTCGGATGGATCGCCTGGATAGTGGTCTGATCGACAAGGTCGTCTACATCAACCGGGTCACCAAAGTCGTCAAGGGCGGCAAGAACTTCAGTTTCAGCGCCCTCGTCGTGGTCGGTGACGGGAAAGGCCGCGTCGGCTTCGGTTCCGGCAAGGCGAAGGAAGTTCCTTCGGCGATCAGAAAGGGTATCGAGATCGCCAAGAAGAACATGATCCCGGTCGCCATGAACGGAACGACGATTCCTCACACGGCTCTCGGGCACTACGGTGCCGGACGCGTCCTGCTGAAGCCGGCATCCCCGGGAACCGGCGTCATCGCCGGCGGCCCGGTCCGTGCGATTCTCGAATCGGCCGGCATCCAGGACATCCTGACCAAATCGATCGGAACGGCGAACCCGCACAACGTGGTCAAGGCGACATTCGAGGCCCTCAAGCTTCTCAAGACCGAAAACGAGTACCGCGCGCTCCGTGGACTCGAGATCGTCGAAGAGCCCTACGTCAGCGAGGACGACGAAGCGACCACCGGCGAAGCTTCCCGAGGAGACGAGAAAGCCGAGGCGGACGAGGCTGAAGAAAAAGGCGAAACGCCCGACGCTGAAAAAGAAGCCGAGCCGGCGGGTACGGAGGAAGCGTGATGGCCAAAGCCAGAGCGACTCTCCGGATCAGGCAGGTTCGGAGCGGAATCGGAAATCCCAGAGAGATGCGCGAGACGCTGAAGGCGCTCGGTCTTCGTCGCATCAACCATGTGGTCGAGCGGCTCGACACGCCTGAGACCAGAGGGATGGTTCACAAAATCTCTCATCTCGTCGAGATCGTCGACTGAACGGAGTGAGGAAAACAATGGATCTGAGCAATCTCAAACCGGCGAAAGGCTCGCGCAAACCGCGGAAGCGTGTCGGACGTGGACCCGGCTCCGGGCTGGGGAAGACCTCCGGTCGCGGTGAGAAGGGACAGAAATCGCGAAGTGGCTACTCCGGCAAGGTTGGATTCGAAGGCGGCCAGATGCCGCTTCATCGCCGCGTGCCGAAGCGAGGCTTCACGAACATCTTCAAGAAGCAGTTCGACATCGTGAACGTATCCGATCTCGAGACCCGCTTTAAGGAGGGACAGGTGGTCGACGCGGAGTCGATGGCGGCCGCCGGCCTCCGCAAGGCCAACAGCACGAAGAAGATCAGGGTCCTGGGCAAGGGTGATCTCAAAACGAAGCTCACCGTCCATGCCGATCACTTCTCCGCCTCGGCCAAAGAGAAGATCGAAAAGGCCGGGGGCACCTGTCAGGAGATCCAGTGAGACTCGCCGAGGCCGTCAGGAACATCGCAGCGATCCCCGACCTGAGGAAGCGGATTCTCTTCATGCTCGCTCTCCTCGCGGTCTACAGGCTCGGCGCGCATATCCCGACACCCGGAATCGACCCGCAGGCCCTCGCGGAGTTTTTCGGTTCCATGCAGGGGAGCGTTCTCGGCTTCCTCGATCTCTTTTCGGGCGGGGCCCTGAGCCGTCTTTCGATCTTCGCGCTCGGCATCATGCCGTATATCTCCTCCTCGATCATCCTGCAGCTCCTCACGGTCGTCTGGCCGTATCTGGAAAAGCTGAGCAAGGAGGGGGAGCTCGGTCGCAGAAAGATCACCCAGTACACCCGGTACGGTACGATTGTCCTGGCGGTGATCCAGTCGATGGGGGTCGCTTTCTGGCTCAAGAGTCTCACCTCGCCAGGGGGAGCTCCGATCGTCCCGCCGCACGTTCGAGACTGGTTCTTCGGCGCGGGCTTTCCGATGATGACCGTGCTCACGCTCACCACCGGGACGGTCTTCGTCATGTGGCTGGGCGAGCAGATTTCGGAGCGCGGGATCGGCAACGGCATCTCCCTGATCATCTTCGCCGGAATCGTCGTCGGCCTTCCGAGCGCGACGTTCGGGCTGATCGCCGACATCCGGACGGGAGAGCGGGGAATCTTCGGAGTCCTCGTACTCGTCATCTTCATGATCGCCGTTACGGCGTTCGTCGTATTCATGGAGCGGGCACAGCGGCGAATCCAGGTGCAGTACGCAAAGCGGGTGGTCGGACGACGAGTGTACGGAGGGTCGAGCACTTACCTTCCGCTGCGGGTCAACTCGGCCGGCGTCATCCCGGTCATCTTCGCTTCGTCGATTCTCGTCATTCCTTCGACGATGGCACAGATGGCGGGCGTACCGGCGCTCCAGGCGGTCGCGGACCAGATTCAGATGGGGCAGCCTCTCTACTACCTCCTCTACGTCGCCACGATCCTCTTCTTCACGTTCTTCTACACCTCGATCATCTTCAATCCGGTCGACGTCGCGGACAACATGAGGAAGTACGGTGGCTACATCCCCGGATACCGCCCCGGAAAGAAGACGGCGGAGTACATCGACAAGACCCTGACCAGGATTACGACGGTCGGCGCGATTTATCTTTCGCTGGTCTGCGTCATCCCGGATTTCATGATCGCGGGCTTCAACGTTGCGCAGCTTCCGCTGATCGGCGCGACGCTCGACAACAGCCTGCCGCTGCTGGTGACCGAGGGGCTCAACGTTCAGTTCTACTTTGGCGGGACGTCGCTTCTGATCATCGTTGGCGTTGCGATGGACACGGTGCAGCAGATCGAGTCCCAGCTCGTGATGCGCCACTATGACGGTTTCATGAAAAAGGGTCGCATACGGGGTCGGCGCGGATGAAAGTGGTTCTTCTCGGCGCGCCCGGAAGTGGGAAGGGCACCCAGGCCGAGCTCCTCGAGGAGCGGCTCGGGCTTCCGCATATCTCCACCGGGGAAATGCTCCGGGACGCGGTGAGCGAGGGGACCGAGCTCGGGAAGAAGGCCGCGCCGATCATGGAGGCCGGCGGGCTCATCTCCGACGATCTGATGAACGGGATCGTGGCCGAGAGGCTCGCGAGAGACGACGTCAGCGAGGGGTTTGTCCTCGATGGCTACCCGAGAACGGTGGACCAGGCGAAGAGCCTCGAGCTGATCGACGGAGGGAATGGCCCCGGAGATCTCCGGGTTATTCAGCTTTCGGTCCCCGATGACGTCATCGTCAGCCGGGTGGCCGCGCGCCTTTCCTGCCCCAAATGCGGAGCGATCTACCATCGGGAGAACTGTCCTCCGAAAGAGGAGGGGAAGTGCGACCGGTGCGGATCAGCGCTCGTGACGAGGGCCGATGACCGGGAAGGCGCCTCGGTTCGGAAACGGCTTGACGAGTATCACCGGGCAACGGTGCCGGTGATCGAGTTTTATCGCGATAAGGGGATGTTGCACGAGATCAATGGTCTCGGCGACGTCGAATTGATCTTTGAACAGATACGCAAGTTCCTGAACTGATGGGTGTCATCCTCAAGTCGAAAGACGAGATCGCCACGATGGAGAGGGCGAATCGCATCGTTCTCGAGACGCTCGACGTTCTCCGGGAGATGATTCGCCCGGGGGTGACGACGGCGGAGCTCGACTCGGTGGCGATGAAAGAGCTCGACAGGCGCGGAGCGAAGTCGCCCTTTAAGGGGTATGCGCCGAACGGGATGCCTCCCTATCCGGGTGTGGTCTGCAGCTCGGTGGATGACGTCATCGTCCACGGGATCCCGAATGGGAAGCCGCTGGAGGAAGGACAGATTCTGGGGCTCGACTTCGGAGCGGTCCTCGACGGGTTCGTCGGCGACGGGGCGGTGACCGTCGCGGTGGGGAAGATATCGAAGGAGGCGGATCGCCTTTTGCGAGTCACCAGGGAGTGCCTCGATATGGCGATCGACGAGATGCGGCCGGGAAGACGGATCGGAGACATCGGGGCGGCGGTGCAGGAGCATGCGGAAGCGAACGGATTTCACGTGATCAGGAGCTTCGTCGGTCATGGGATCGGACGGAGCATGCACGAGGAGCCGCAGGTTCAGAACTACGGCCGTAGAGACCGGGGTCTGGAGCTGCGGGAGGGAATGGTTCTCGCGGTGGAGCCGATGTTGTGCGAGATGGGACCGATTCTCGAAAAGAGAATCGCAATGAGTCGTAATGGAACAGTCGATGATGTTCGAACCGACCGGGATGGCTGGACGGCGCGGACGCTCGACGGGGGTTTGGCCGCTCATTTCGAGCATTCGATCGCGATCACGGGCAACGGGCCGGTGATTCTCGGTCGCGGCGGGATTTGAGCGGCGCAGGGAGTTCATGTCGAAGGAAGACGCAATACAGGTGATGGCGATCGTGCTCGAGACTCTGCCGAACGCGATGTTCAAGGTGGAGCTCGAGGACAACAAGGATCATGAGGTGCTGGCCCACATCTCGGGAAAGATGAGAAAGCACTTCATCCGGATTCTTCCGGGAGACAAGGTTCTCGTCGAGCTGTCGCCCTACGACCTCGGTCGGGGGCGCATCGTTTATCGGTACAAGTGAGGCGGTCATGAAAGTTCGAGCATCGGTCAAGAGAATGTGCACCAAGTGCAAAGTCGTCCGGCGACAGGGAGTCGTCCGGATCATTTGCGACAACCCCAAGCACAAGCAGCGGCAGGGTTAAGGGATTTCGGAGGCAAAGTGGCACGAATCGCAGGAGTTGATCTGCCCATCAACAAGAGAGTCGAGATCGGGCTGACGTACATTTTCGGGATCGGAAGATCCCGTTCGAATCAGATCCTCGCGCAGGCCGAGGTGAAACCGGAGACGCGAGTCAAAGACCTCACCGAGGATGATGTCCGGAAGATCCGCAAGATCATCCAGGACGAGGGGAAGGTCGAGGGTGATCTCCGCAGAGATGTCAGCCTCGACATCAAGCGGCTGATGGAGATCAACTCCTACCGCGGGTTGAGACACCGGCGTGGACTGCCGGTCCGCGGCCAGCGAACCAGCACCAACGCGCGCACTCGCAAAGGACCCCGCAAGGGACAGATCGCCGGTAAGAAGAAGCCGGGCAAGAAGTAACGAGGATCCGAAATGGCCAAAGCTAAAACGGCGAAGAAGACTGGAAAGCGTCGCGAGAAGAAGAACGTCCCTCACGGGCTCGCTTCGATCTCGGCGACGTTCAACAATACGATCGTGTCGATCTCCGATCAGACGGGGAATGTTCTCGCCTGGTCCAGCGCGGGACGGATCGGATTCAAGGGATCGCGCAAGGGAACGCCGTTCGCGGCTCAGGTCGCCGCTCAGAACGCGGCCGAGCTCGCAAGAGAGCATGGCGTTCGATCGGTCGACGTGACGGTCAAGGGTCCCGGCGGCGGTCGGGAATCGGCGATCCGGGCGCTCGCGGCGAGCGGTATCAACATCCGCTCGATCCGCGACATCACGCCGATCCCGCACAACGGCTGCCGGCCGCCGAAGCGGCGCCGAGTCTGAGGTACTGAATGGTTGCCGGATCCCACGACGGGCTCCGGCTGGATTTGAACGAGTCATCCGGATGAGATGGCGGGCGGCCTGCGAGCCGTCGGTATTACAGGAGGCGCAGTGGCACGTTACACCGAGGCGGTATGCCGGCTTTGCCGGCGCGAGGGAATGAAGCTCTTTCTCAAGGGAGATCGATGCTTCAAAGACAAGTGCGCGATCGAGCGCCGGGCGTATCCGCCCGGGCAGCACGGTCGCCGGCGCTCGAAGATCCTGGGTTACGGCCTGCAGCTTCGCGAGAAGCAGAAGGTCAAGCGAATTTACGGGATCCTCGAGCGGCAGTTCCGGCTGTATTTCAGGGAAGCGGAGCGACAAAGGGGAATCACGGGCGAGAACCTTCTCCAGAGGCTCGAGCTGCGCCTCGACAACATCGTCTACTCCCTCGGATTTTCGTCATCCCGAGCGCAGGGGCGTCAGCTCGTGCGTCACGGTCACGTCACCGTGAATGGCCGTAAGGTCAACGTCCCTTCGTATCTGGTGCGAAAGGGCGACGTGATCGAGGTCCGGGAAAAGAGCCGCAAGAACGAGCAGATTCGCCGCTCGGTCGAAACGGCTGCGGGTCGAGGTGTTCCGGCATGGCTCGAGCTCGACGCGG
Source organism: Acidobacteriota bacterium (assembly GCA_019347945.1). Classification (NCBI taxonomy): domain Bacteria; kingdom Pseudomonadati; phylum Acidobacteriota; species Acidobacteriota bacterium. The sequence goes on from JAHWKK010000007.1 coordinate 65,822, forward strand.
ACAACTTCCGCGGCAAGGTGCTCGAGATCCCGACGCGTGAGGACATCAGACTGCCTGTCCAGGAGCAGCTGATCGTCGAGCTGTACTCGAAGTAATCGCGTCGTCTAACCAACTAGTCAAAGGCGAGGAGGCCGACTGAATGCTTTGGGCTGATTTTCAAAAACCGAAAAAACTCGAATCCGACCCGGAAACGCTGACCGGAACCTACGGTCGTTTCACCGCACAGCCGTTCGAGCGGGGCTTCGGAACAACGATTGGTAACGCGCTTCGCCGGGTGCTTCTCTCCTCGATCGAGGGGGCTGCAGTCACGGCAGTGAAGGTTGAGGGGGTCCAGCACGAGTTTTCGTCGCTGAACGGCGTGGTCGAGGACATGACCGACGTCGTGCTCAATCTCAAACAGATTCCTTTCCGGCTCCACAGCCGGGAATCGAAGACGCTCTTTCTCGACAAGAAGGGGCCGGCGGTCGTCACCGCTGCCGACTTCGAAGGCGACGCCGACGTCGAGATTCTCGATCCGTCGACTCACATCGCCACCCTGTCGCGCGAGGGGAAGATCGAGATGGAAGTCCGGCTGAAAACGGGGCGCGGGTACACCGTTGCCGACCGCAACGCCGACGCCGACCTCCCGGTTGGCTACATCCCCGTCGATTCGGTCCATTCGCCGGTCCGGCGGGTCAACTTCCACGTCGAAGGCGCCCGTGTCGGTCAGCGTACCGACTACGACCGCCTCGTGCTCGAAGTCTGGACCAACGGAACGATCACCCCCGAGGAGGCCGTTTCGAACGCGGCCCGGCTGCTGGCCGACCACCTCGGAACATTCATGACGATCGAGCTTCCGGAGGGCGAGGTGGAGCAGCCCGACGAGCTCGGTGTCGATTCGGAGATGGGAGAGCTTCTCTCCCGGACGATCGAAGACCTCGATCTTTCGGTCAGGTCTGCCAACTGTCTCAAGAATGCGAATATCCGCACACTCGGTGATCTCGTTCAGCGGTCCGAGCGGGAAATGCTCTCGACCAAGAACTTCGGTAAGAAATCGCTCGACGAGATCCGCGACGTTCTCGACGAGCTCGGCCTCTCCTTCGGAATGAATCTGCGCAACCCGGAACGGCGTGAAGCCGTCCATGCAAACGAATAAGGGATCGGATCTGAACTCATGAGGCATCGCCAGAGAAACCGGAAGCTCGGAAGAACCAGCTCGCACCGCTCCGCGCTTTTCCGCAATCAGCTCGCATCGATCATCCGGGAAGAGCGGATCGTCACGACTCTTCCGAAAGCGAAGGAGCTCAGGCCCATCATCGAGAAGATGGTGACGCTTGGGCGCGATGATTCGGTTCATCACCGACGCCAGGCCGCCCGCAGCATCGCGGACAAGGACCTGCTCCGGAAGCTCTTCGAGGAGATCGCACCCCGGTTCAGCGACCGTCCCGGAGGTTATACCCGGATCGTGAAGCTCGGACCGCGGCGCGGAGATGGTGCGGAGATGGCCATCCTCGAGTTCATCGACTTCGAGCTCACCCCGGGTGCCGACAAGCCGGCGCCTAAGAAGAAGACTGCCTCCGCAAAATCCTCCGACGACGACGCCGGCGACGAGCCGGACACCGAGGAAGAGTCGACAAAGAAGAAAGCTCCGGCGAAGAAGTCCGCGAAGAAGAAAGCCACGGGCTCGAAGAAGTCGAAGTCTACCGGCTCGAAGAAGTCTTCGACGAAGAAGGACGCTGGAAAGAAATCCGCTCCGAAGAAATCCGCGCCGAAGAAGAGCGGCTCGAAGAAGACGACTAGAAAGTCCTCGAGGCGGAAAACCTGAGAGGCTGGACGGCTCGAGAATGATCCATGAGGCCGCCTTCGGGCGGCCTCATTTCGTTTTCGGATCGCTGTAACCGACGGGCTGTTGCCCAAACCCGGGGGTAGAGACGATCGTGGGAAAAAGTCCGCCCCTTGTCATCCTGAGCCGCCGAAGGACGGCGAAGGATCTGGGGGTGGCTCGCGAATCATCGTCATGGCGGGCCGGACGAATCATTCGGGCGCCCCCCACCACAACCATACCCCTCCGGCGGCCGCTCAGGATGACCATGTTTGGAAGCGTCGACCGTGTCCGTGGAAGCTCGTGAATCGCGGTTGAAGAGGCTGGCGCGACCTTAACCGGTTCTCTCGGGTTTTCGTTTTCAGCAACAGCCTGACCGAGACCCGACCCGGGGCATGGTCAAGCTCAATCGGAGATCTCGATCGTCCGCGTGCCGTCGTCGTCGATCGAGAATTCGATCACCATCGGACGGCCGGGCAATCGAAGGCTGTCCACGCGAGGCCATTCGATGAGCACCGCGCGCGCGTTCTCGGCGAGCTCCTCGATCCCCAGCTCTTCCCATTCACGCCCCGATTCCGACAGGCGGTAGCCGTCGACGTGGATGACCGTACCTTCGGGAGAGTCGTATTCGTGAACGAGCGCGAACGACGGCGACGCGACCTGCACCGGATCACAGCCGAGCGCCGCGGCGATACCTCGCGCGAGCACCGTCTTGCCGGCCCCGAGCGGGCCCCGGAGCTCGACCACTGCGCCTGGATCAAGCGTACCGCCCAGCTCTCTCCCGAGTCTGAGAGTCTCTTCTTCCGACCGCGTCGAGATTGCGCGTCGCTGTATCATCGTTCTTCTTCGAGTCGGAAAGAGGCGGGGATCGCGTCGGCCAGATCGAGCGCGGTCATCCCGATCTCACCCTGTTGCTCCGCGACGAGGTCGCCCGCGAGTCCGTGGAGGTAGACGGCGGCGCACACCGCACGGAGAGGGTCCTCCGAACGGGCGAGCATCGCAGCGATCATGCCGGTCAGGACATCCCCCATCCCTCCGGTCGCCATTCCGGGATTGCCGGTCGGATTGATACCGATCGATCCGTCCGGGCTGGCCACGACGGTCTGGTGGCCTTTCAGGACGACGATCGCGCCGGTCGCTTTCGCCGCTTCAGCCGCTGCACCGAGCCGGTCGGCGGTGATCTCCACGGTCGGTCGTCCGAGAAGTCTCGCCATTTCGCCCGGATGCGGGGTCAGCACGGTCGAGGCGCTCCGTTTGCGGAGCCGTTCGAGGTCTCCGGCGAAAACATCGAGACCGGTTGCATCGATGACCAGGGGAATGCCGATCTCCACGGCCGCTTCCCGGACCGCGCGCAGCACCGTAGGATCGGAGTCGAGCCCCGGGCCGATTGCCGCGACTGTTCGATCTTCGAATGCCCGAATGATCTCGTCCGGGGAGGCCGGATGAACGATGATCGTCATCGATTCCGCGGAGCCTTCGGCGACGAGCCGCTGCGAGGACTCGTCCGTCGCGATGGTGACGAGGCCCGCGCCCGCCCGATGAGCGCCGCGCGCCGCGAGAATTGCCGCACCCGTTTTACCGACCGAGCCGGCGAGTATCCCGATGTGGCCCCATGTTCCCTTGTGCGATGAGGGCGGCCTGGCCGCGATCACCGGCCGAATGTAGTCGGCCGTGACGAGAAACAGCCTGGGCTGCTCGGCTTCGACCGCTTCGTCGGGGATCGAGATGTCGGCGATGACGAGCTCGCCGCAGAGCTGTGCTGCGGGATCGAGGATGTTCGCGATCTTCGGTCTGACGAAGGTCACGGTCACCTCCGCCTGCACCGCCGGGCCGTGCACCGAGGAAGAAGAGCCATTCAGCCCGCTCGGTATGTCGACGGCAATCGTCGGGATGCCGGTCGCGTTCATCAGGTCGATCACGGAGGCGTGAAGGCCTTCGGCCGGTCGATCGAGTCCGGTGCCGAACATCGCATCGACCAGGAGATCGGCCTCGGAGATCACGTCGGCGGCAGCGGCGAGATCTTCGTCGGACGAGGGCTCGAGAATCGGAATCGAGAGGGCCCGGCAGATTTCGAAATTCGTTCGCGTCTCCTGGCTCATCGAATCGGCGTTGCCGAGCCGGACGATGGAGACCGCGTAACCCCGGCTGTGAAGCTGGCGTGCGATGACGAAGCCGTCGCCGCCATTGTTGCCGCTGCCGCAGATGATCCCGACGGTCTCGACGGCGAAATCGCGGTCGATAAGATCGGTGACCGCGATGCCTGCATTTTCCATCAGGACGATGGCCGGGATTCCGAGCTCATCGATCGCGCGGCGATCGATGGAGGCCATGGCGGCCGAGTCGAGTATTTGGAGCTTTCCTTCAGACACGAGCCGCCAGAGCCTCGCGAAGAGTCCAGGTGTCGGGGGCGAGCGTTCTCAGCTCGTCGCCGTCGAATTCGAGCAGATCGTTCAGATGGTCGATGTCGCGGCGTTCAGGAAGAAGCGCAACCGTCTGCCCTTCGGCGCGAATGCGCCCGATCGTCGCTTCGCAAACCGAGGGCCCTCCCCACGGAATGCCTTTCAGGATGTCGAGCTTCCACGCGCCGGCGTTGCAGCCGAACAGGTAGTATCCGCCATCAGTGGCGGGGCCGATCACCCAGTCGCAGGAGTCGAGCAGTGAGAGTGCGACGGAAAGGTCGTGCGCGGTCAGGGTCGGGAGGTCGGTTCCGATGGCGACGATTTTTGCGGCACGGCGGAGATAGAAGCGCTCCGTGAAAGCTGTCGACATCCGTTCGCCGAGGTCGGTTCCTTCCTGTCGTTCGACTCTCAGAGCTCCGAAGGTCTCGGCCAGCTCGGAGCCTCGGGGCTCTCCGTCGGCGGTCCAAAGGACTTCCGCGAGCGGGTCGCCCTCCGCCATCGAGCTCAGGTTGCGGAGCAGGTCACGGATCATCGCCCGCTGGAGGTCGAGAGCAGCGTCTTCTCCTGCATCGCGGGCGAAACGACTCTTGACGCTTCCCTTACGAGGCAGGCGGCTGAAGATGAGGATCCTGGCTCTGGGACCCTCGACCGTGTCGAGTCTCGCTGCGGAGCTCATCGGTCCGGAGTATACGCGTTCGAGCGCGACCGATCAGTTCCGGTTCAGCCGGTCGCCACTTTCCGAAGCCCGCGGATGAGGGACTCGAGGTGTTCGAGGCTCCGGTAGGACCAGACGTTGTAGAGGCATTCCTGATCCGAAACGATGAGATAGGCGAGCCAGTGAGAGTCGCTTCCGTCGCGCCCATAGATGACGCGTGAGCCATCGTCCCAGATGATCTCGTGGGGAAATTCGTACAGATCTCCGTCCCGGGAAGCGCCGGTGCCGGCGATTCCGAAGGCTCCTCTGCCGCAGTCGCTGCATGGGCGTCCTGTCGCGGCCACGCCGGGTCCGTCGGGAAGATCCCACGCGACTCCCCACCCTCCGCCGAAGTTGGCGCGACGGATGGTGGCTTCGGCTGGGATCATCGAGCCGTCGATCATCAGCGGAGCGCAGGATGCGCGATTGTCCGCCTTGCTCCACTCGGCGAGCAACGCGGGAGCGGAAGAGGGCGGAAGGGAGAACCCGCTCCAGGGGGGAGGGTTGGGAGACTCTGGCTGGACGCCAGAGCTGCAGGAGAGAGTGACGAGTGCGGCAACCGTGATCAGAGCAGAGGCTCGCATGGTACGAGCCGGGGCAAGAGCGGTGCCGGGAGGGTTACCATGAGGCGATGGTGAAGCCGCTGATCGGGCTCCTGACGGATTTCGGTGTCCGGGATTCGTATGTCGCGCAGGTGAAGCTGGTCATTGCCGGAAGGGCGGACTGTGATCTGGTCGATCTGAGTCACGAGATCGGACCTCAGGACGTGACGGGAGCGGGCATTTTTCTTCGCGAGATCCGGTCGGTCCTCGCTCGGGCGGAGATCCCGCGGCCGGTCATCATTGTCGCCATCGTCGACCCCGGCGTCGGTACGGATCGAAAGATCGTCTGCGTGCGGAACGGGCGAGAGACGGTGCTGGCTCCGGACAACGGCATTCTTCCGATCGCCTATGGGGAAGCGCCTGAAATAGTCCGCGAAGTGAACAACGAACGGCTCTTTCTCCGAAGCGGGAGTCGGACGTTCCACGGAAGGGACCGGTTCGCCCCGGTTGCGGCGGCGCTCGCGGCCGGCCTCGCTCTCGAGGAGCTCGGGCCTCCGCTCGACTGGTCGAGACTCGCTCGCGTCGGTTGGCAGGATCCGGTGTACGAAGCCGAGCTCGCGCGCGGCTCGATCGTATCGACGGACCATTTCGGAAATCTGATCACTGATATCGAGGCCGATCGGATTGCCCATCTCGCGCCTTACGAGGTGACTGTCGGGGATCGTACGATCAGGATGATCCACGCGAACTACTCCGATGCGGGGCGGTCGAACGAGCCGTTTCTCATCATCGGATCGCGCAACACCCTGGAGATATCGGTAAACCGAGGAAGTGCGGCACAGCTCCTGCAGCCGGAGCCGTTTGACGAAATAATCGTAAGATCAACCAAACGAGAGAGTTAAATGGCATATCGTACGACGCGACGAAGCAAGCTCACCCCGATCCTTTTCACCCTCGTCATCCTCGCGGCGCTCGCCTGGTGGCTTGCCGGCATCCCACTATCCAACGCGAGGGACGCATGGGCCGCTGGAGATTACGCGGCGGCGAAGGCCTCGCTCGACAGGGGATCCCGCTTTCACCTGAGGCCGGCCGACTACGAACATCTCTATGCGGCGGTGCATCTCAGCGCCGGAGAGGATGCGGCTGCGAGGCCGTATCTCGAGAGCCTGGCTCAGAGAGACGCCGATTTTTTCTCTCCGATCTCGAAGTCGGAAGTCGCGGAACGTCTGGTGCGGGAGGGCCGCTATCAGGCGCTCATCGACTACGACACGATGGTCGATGAACGGCGTTCCGCGCCCGATCTGGCGATGTACCGGGCTGCGGCTCTGGCAGGAACCGGTGAGCTCGACAGCGCGCGATCGACTTTCGCAACGCTCGATGAAGGGAGTTTGCCGAAGGATCGTTACTCGACGCTTCAGCGTGCGATCGATCAGCGAGAAGAAGGGACCTATCCTCTTTTGCTCGATCGCGAGGGCGGTGTGATCGCGAGCTGGAACTCCGGAAACAACGACCTTGTGGCCGTCGACACGTCGTTTCTTCCTCTGGTGGATCGTGCGGGTGGAGCGGCATCGATCGAAGCGAATCTGGACTTCTCGACGGTCATCGGCCAGATCCAGACGACTCTCGATCCTTCCATCCAGCGAGCCGCTCGCGATGCCCTCGGCTCGCACAGAGGCTCGATTGTCGTGATCGATCCGGAGACACACGAGATTCTCGCGATGGCATCGTCGAAGGGAGATGGCGAAGAGCAGAACCTGGCGCTCGGAGCGACTTACGAAATGGCGTCGGTGATCAAGCCGCTCACGGCGGTTCAGGCGCTGCAGTCAGGTGTCGATCTCGGCGCGCTCTTCCCGATCGAATGCCAGGGATTCTCGATCATCGATGGCCGGCAGTTTTTCGACTGGGCGAGACACGGGACGGTTGCGGGCCTCGACGAAGCGATGGCGGTCTCCTGCAATGTCGCATTCGGTGCGGTGGCGCTCGAGCTCGGTGCTCCGCAGATCATCCCCTGGATGAAGTCGGTGGGATTCGGAACGAGTGTCGACCTCGGGTTGATCCGGACCGGTCTCGGCACGCTCGTCGGCGATCCCCTCACCGACTTTCAGACGGCGAACCTCGGAATCGGGCTCGACCATTACCGGATCAACACGATTCACCTCGCGATGATCGGAGACATGCTCGCGAATCGAGGCGTCTGGTCGCGACCGGTACTCGTTTCGAAGAGGTACTCGATTCTCGGTGATGAGTTGGCGGCGGAACCGCCGCAGGTCGGAACACGCGTAGCCGACCCGGAAGCGGTGGAGAGAACGCTGCAGGCGATGGAAGCCGTCGTCGAGAACGATCGTGGCACGGGACGAGGGGCCAGAGTCGAGGGGCTCGACTACAGCATGAAAACAGGAACCTCCGGCTCGCGACCGTTCGATGCGCTGATCGTCGCAATCGTTCCGACGGAGAACCCGACGATGGTCGTGGCGCTGATCGCCGAGGGGGTGGGGCCTGCCGAACACGAGGGCGCGAGAATCATGCACTCCTTCCTCGAAAAGGTGCGAGGTCGGTTCTGAGCGGTTCGAGCGCTTATACTTGAGCCTCAGGTGAGAGTTTGAGAGAGCGGCGCCGTCACGAGAGATACGAGACCCCATCGATCCCCGTCCAGCTGTCGGATATCGACGCCCAGCTGGTCGACCTGAGTCTGTCGGGCGCCGCGGTAACCCACCGCTCTCCGATCCATGCTGGTGAGAGCTGCACGCTCGTGTTTCCCAGCTACACCGGGTTCTACATTCCCTGCGAGGTCCTTCGATCGGTCGTCCAGGTCCAGGAAGGCTCGCGGGGGCGCGAATACGTTTTTCGCTCCTCGCTCACCTTCCTCGAGAGTCCTGAAGAGCAGAGCTCGGCTCTGGTCGAGTTCCTCAATCTGCAGATTCGCCGGCTCGAAGCCGCGAGGGAAGCGGCACGCGAGCGGGACGAACGGGACCACGACTGATCTCAGATCCGGCTTCCGGGAGGGGTGAGCGAGTCGTTGATCGCGATTGCCGCGATGGCTCCGTCCGAAGCGGCAGTGATGGCGAGCTTCGACCCGGGCGTCAGGTCGCCGATGGCATAAACGCCCTTCACGGAAGTCAGCCCATGCTCGTCGACCACGATGTCGATTGTCTTACTCGAGATCTCGCATCCCAGTTGTTCGGCGAGGTCTGAAGTTCGATGGCAGCCGACGGCGAAAAAGATGGCCTCGATGTCCGGTGTTGCGCCACTGTCGAGCACGACGCCGCCGACACTCCTCTCATCTTTTGGCTCAATCTTCAGAATCTTCTCCCGATTGATCTGAACACCCCTCGCCGCCAGCTTGCTCGATTGCTCCTCCGAAAAAGAAGGCTCTTCGGAGTTGGTGAAGATCGTCACGTCGTCGGACCAGATCAGAAGCCGTAGCGCTATGTGACCCGCCCCTTCGCCGCTCCCGATGACGCCGATCTTCATGTCGCTCACTTCGAAGCCGTCGCAATCGGGACAGTGATAGATCCCCCGGCCGTAGGACTCTTTCAGTCCCGGGATGTCGGGAAGCACGTCCCGGACGCCGTACGCGAGCACCACGCGGCGCGCACGGGCTTCGCAGCTGTCGGAGATGACGAGAAAACAATCGCCGTCTCTTTCAATCGATCGAACCGGAGAGTTTTCGATTACTACGCCCGCCTCACGCGCCTCTTCCCGGCCTCTGGCCAGGAGCTCGCGGGGAGGAATCGAGGCCTGTCCGAGAAAGCCGTGAATCGCGAGGGATGCGGCGTTCCGCGGCTCACCGGAGTCGAAAATCAGAACCCTTCGCCGAAACCGCCCTAGGAAGATTCCGCAGGTCAGTCCGGCCGGTCCGCCCCCGACGATCGCACAGTCCCAAACTTTGCCGTTGCCGATGTCGTTCTTTAGAGGTTCATCACCGTTTCGCATTCGACGTGGAGTATATGGCCCCGCGAGCACGGGGTCTCAGCGATCTCGATTGTCGGCCGGCATCGCAATGATCGAAACGCTCGCTCCCTCGAACTGGCGTTCGTCGCCCGGACTGAGGTGGATCACGAGGCTGTAAATGCCCGGGCCCTGGTCGAGGAGGACCTTCATGCTGAACCTCCCGTTTCCGGTTCCTCCATCGTTTCTGATGAATCGAGGCCGTTGCGGGAAGTCATAGCTTCTGATCGCGTCCGCCTGCTCGGGAGATATCGGCCGCGGAAGCGGCTCCCAGTGAACGGATATTTCGAGAAGCTCCATCCCTTTTTCGACGACGCCCTCGAGGTGCACGGGCGATCCGGCCGCGGTGATTGCCGGGATCTCGGAGGTCCAGGAGACGTACCTGCGCGCGAACGCTTCGACGAAGCGGAGCTCACCACCCGAGACGGCATAGCCGAGGCCGACGTGAGTCGCCCATGGATCGAGAATCGACCGGCGGTGCCCGTCGAAAGGAGGGATCTCGGTGACCATCTCATTGTGAGAGCGGATGAGCAAACCTTCCACCGCTGCGGTCGGGATTGTCCTCGGAGAGGACCAGGACGCGACGTTCTCCGAGATGTAGCCGTGAACGCCCGACATCGAGTAGCGGAGGTAGGGAGGCAAGCCGTCGGTGGAAAAGTGTCCATGTGTCCGGTCGTGGATGAGGCGAGCGCAACGCAACGAAGCGATCTCGGAGAGCTCGGTGTCGAGGGCGACCGTGGCGAGCCCGTGCCTCGAGCGGTCGCGGTTGATCCGGTCGAGAAGCCGCATCAGAACTTCCGCGCTCGAGCTCTCCGCGCCGGCCCTTGTTTCAGTCTCCGCAGCGTTCGGTTGCGGGGATACCGAACAGAGAAGCAGCATGAGCGACCAGATCGGAATCGACCTCATTTCGCGTCGCCTCCCTGAAGCCTCGATCGGAAGAACTCTTCGAGGCGGTTTCCAACGTTCCGGGCCCGCCACTGTTCGGCGACTTTTCTACCGAGGGCTGAGTGAAGCTGGCGGAGCTCGCGATTGTCGAGAAGTTCCGCGAGAGCATCTCCCATCGCGACTGCATCGTCCTCATCGACGAAGGTCGCAAAACGCTGGTCCGGGGAAAAGGATCGGTACGAAGGGATGCGCGTCAGGATGACGGGAATGCCGGTGGCCATCGCTTCTGCGGCATGAAGACCGAAGCCTTCCTCCCGGCGGGAGGGACCGAGGACGACATCGATGGTGCGGACGAGCTTCGCCATTTCCGGCGCGGAAAGCGCGGCGTGAAATTCGGCGACGTGCTCCAGCGGCTCGGCTCCCCCCGGCCGCCACGGGGAGACGCGGACCAGGTCGAAGCTGGCACCGCGGAATCGCGCGTGGAGCGCGGCGTCGTAGCCGGTATCGATTCCTTTGATGTCAATCTCGGCGGCTCCCGGCAGAAGAACTCGAAGTGGGGAGCTTTCGGGCTCTTTAGGCTGGTAGAAATCATCATCGACGATCTGACCGATCCAGGTGACGTCCGATGTGAAGGGGGAGATCAGTGCCTCGAGATGCCTCCCCACCACGAGCTTCGGTATTGGCAACGAGTAAATTCTCTCGATCTCCTCACGTTCGTCCTGGTAGAAGGAGAAGGAGCCCTCGTAACCCTGGCAGAGATGGACGGCGCGATCCCCGGCAAGCCGGTATGCGGGCTCGACCGTTTTCCAGAATGTCCCGACGACGAAATCGAACCCGCCCGCGTCGAGCTCGCCGAAATCGGAGACGTAGATCCAGTTTGCGGCGGACGATCTCCAGGTCAGAGGCTGACCTTTGGTCGCGATCGACACGTGATGATTTCGGCGGATCAACTCGTCTGCGTGTGCGAGCTGAACGCGAACTCCGCCCGACAGATCGGTGTCTTCCATGAGGTAGAGGATCCGGAGAGCGGGCATGGTCGGCGCGGACTATACAACGTCGAAACGGATCGGAGATTCGGGGCCGGCACCCATTCGGTTACGAATCAATTTTTCGGACATTGATTTTTCGTCTACATCTGGATTAAAAATTGTGGTATAAATTCCCTTGAAGAATTACGTGAAGTTTAGGGAGCGATTTTTCGAAAGATCTGGTGGGACGAAAGGAGACATCATGGCAGTGAAAAAGAGAGCAGCAAAACGGAAACCGGCGAAGAGAAAAGCAGCGAAGAAACCGGCAAAGCGGAAAGCAGCGAAGCGTCCGGCGAAGAAGCGGACCGCGAAGAAGCGAACCGCGAAGAAGCGCCCGGCGAAGAAGGCTGCAAAGAAACGCAGCGCGAAGAAGCGCCCGGCGAAAAAGTCTGCGAAGAAGAAATCTGCGAAGAAGCGCCCGGCAAAGCGCAAAGCTGGGAAGAAGCGTCCGGCAAAGAAGAGGACAGCCAAAAAGTCGACGAAGAAGGCTGCCAGAAAGCCGGCTCGGAAGAAATCAAGACGAAGAACGACGAAAAAGGCAGCTCCGGCAACGCCGCCAGCTGCAACGCCGTAAGCGAAAAGGCTCCCTTGACGCCACCGTGGCTCAGGCCGCGGTGGCGTTTTTTTTTGCACGAAACTTTCATAAGGTGGGAGTACCGTGTCCGATCCGCTCCAGGCGCTGCGCGACGATGTCCGGATGCTCGGGACCGAGCTCGGCTCGGTCATCCGCGCGTTCGAAGGAGATCGGATCTTCGATCTGGTCGAGGAAATTCGGGATCTTTCGAAACGGGTGCGGCAGGGTGACGAGTCGGAGCTCGAGACGCTCCGCTCACTCCTTCTGGGCCTGAGCGTCGAGCAATCGCGAATCATCGCCAGATGCTTTACACAGTTTCTCAACCTCTCGAATGTCGCGGAGCAACACCACCGGATTCGCCGCCGTCAGGAAAAGGAGAGAGCGGGGCTGGTTCCTCAGGGATCTCTCGCCGATGTTGCGCGGAGGCTGATCGACGGCGGCAGAACGGCATCGGAGATCCTGGAGACCTTCGATCGCATTCGGATCGAGGTCGTGCTCACCGCCCATCCGACGGAGGTCCTGCGCCGGACCATTCTGATGCTCAACCGGAAAGTCGGCGAGTTGCTGGCGGCGCTCGACTCGTCGGAACTGACTCCTCGGGCGTCAAGCAGACTCCACGATGATCTCCGGCGAACGATCGAGATCCTTTGGAAAACCGAAGAAATCCGGCACGAAAAGCCTTCGGCGATCTACGAGGCGCGCGGGGGGCTGATGATTTTCGAGCAGACCATATGGAACGCCGTTCCTGAAGTGGTCCGCCGGATGGAGGAAGATCTGGAAACGATCGGAATCCAGCAGGATCCATCGTTCTCCCCGTTCCGTTTCGGTTCGTGGGCGGGTGGAGACCGTGACGGCAACCCGAACGTCACCGTGGGTGTCACGCGGCGAACCGCGCTTCGCGCGCGCTGGCTCGCGGCGGTCCTGTACCAGAGAGAGATCTCGCAACTGCGGAGCGACCTCTCCCTGAAGGAAGCCTCCGATGAGCTCCGAGCGATGTCTGGTGAGAACGCGGAGCCCTACCGCGAAGTCCTCCATCAGCTCGAGCAGCGGCTTCGGACGACGATCGAGCAGGTCGAGCGGGCCCTCGAGGACGAAACCTACCAGCCCGGCGATCTGGTCAGGCACGAAGAGCTCCGGCAGCCGCTGATGGCCTGCTGGCGATCGCTGATCGAAACGGGCCACGAGACGATCGCGCGGGGCGGGCTTCTCGATCTGCTGCGCCGCGCCGCCACCTTCGGAGTGACGCTCGCGAAACTCGACGTCCGTCAGGAGGCGGGCAGGCACGACCTGGCGATCGCGGCGGCGACGGGGCTTCCGTTCGACCAATGGCCGCCGAGGCAGCGGGAGGAGTGGCTGCTGGAGCAGCTGGCAGATCCGACTCCGGCCGACGTCGATCAGGATCTCGACCCGGAGTCCCTCGAAACACTCGAGACCTTCCGGATGATCGGGTCGCTGCCGGAGGAGACATTCGGCGCGTATGTCATCTCGATGGCCGCATCCCCCGCCGACGTGCTCGCCGTCGAGTGGCTTCAGCGAAAGATCGGCCGGTCTTCGCTTCGTGTCGTTCCCCTCTTCGAGACCCTCGAAGATCTTCAAAATGCGCGCGCGACGATGGAGCGGCTGTTCGCCATCGACTGGTACCGGGAAGTCTGCGGCTCGAGCCAGGAGATCATGCTCGGCTATTCCGATTCAGCCCGTGACGGAAGCCGTCTCGCTGCGAACTGGGCGCTTTACCAGACGCAGGAAGATCTTGCGGGGCTGGCGCGACGGGAATCGTGGAACCTGACGATCTTTCATGGACGGGGAGGAACGATCAGCCGCGGAGGCGGCCCCACCCGTGTCGCCATCCGGTCGCAGCCGCCCGAAAGTATCGACGGTCGGATGCGGGTCACCGAACAGGGGGAGATGATTCAGGCTCGTTTCGGTCTGGAGGAAATTGCCGAGCGAACCCTCGAAGTCTATGTTTCGTCGATCCTCGAAGCGGCCCTCACCCCGCCAACCGAGGTGAGGCGGGAATGGCGGGAGCTGATGAGCAGGATCAGCGCGACTTCCGCCGATTCGTACCGCGAGATCGTTTACTCCACACCGAGCTTCGTCGATTATTTCCGGCACGCCACTCCGGAGCCCGAGCTCGGAATGCTCAACATCGGGAGCCGTCCGGCGAGGAGACGCGCGGGAGGAGGGGTCGAGAGCCTCCGTGCGATCCCCTGGGTGTTCGCGTGGACACAGACGAGACTGCTTCTTCCGGCATGGCTCGGCGCCGATGAGGCTCTCCACGAAGCGATCGAGGAGGGGCATCTGTCGACGCTGAGGGAAATGTACGAGCAGTGGCCATTCTTTCAATCGACGATCGATCTGATCGAGATGGTTCTCGCGAAGTCATCACCCTCGATCGCCGCTCGCTACGACGCAGTTCTGGTCCCCGATGATCTCCGTGACCTCGGAGAGACGCTGCGCGAGCGGCTCGCACGAGCGGTCGCGGTCATCGGGAAGGTCACCGGAAGAGCGAACCTGCTCGACCAGAACCGTGTGCTGCAACGCTCGATCGAAGTCCGGAATCCTTACGTCGATCCGATCAACCTGATTCAGGTCGAAGTACTCCGAAGGCTCCGGGAGGAAGGGCACGCTGAAGGGTTGTTCGAGGCCTTCGTCACTACGGTCAATGGAATCGCTGCCGGAATGCGAAACACAGGCTGAGTTATCTTTGCCGTTGAACCAGCCGGCCGGTGCCCACAATGATCGCAACGAAGGACGGAGAACAGACGCTGCTCGTGACGTGGCCGATTCTATTCGGCTTCGTTCTGGTGCTGCTCCGGGTGATCATCCTCGCCACATTCGGAGGCCGGGGGCTCGAGTCGATCGACTTTATCGGGCTGCTGATCGGACTCGCGGGCCAGATCGCTTTCGGGTTGTTGCTGGTCCTGCCGCTCCATTTGCTTCGAGCTTCCTCCTTCCGATGGCTGATTCATCTCGGTACGCTGCTGGTCGTTTTCGTCAACGTTGCGGCGTTTCATTTCGAGGCGGTTTTCGGAAGGCTTCCGGGAGTCGATCTCCTCTATTACCTGCGTGAAGCAACGCATCTCCTTTCCTCGATTGCGGCGAATGCGCCTTTGGCGGCGGTCGCCCTCGAGGTGGGGGTGGCAACCGCGATTCTCATCCTCGACGCCGAGGCGCTATCGCGAGGAAATATCGAGGGAAAAGTCGCGTGGCGACGCCGGCTGCTGCGGGTTGCTGCCGCAATATGTGTCGTTTCGGCTGCCCTGACCGCCGTGGTTCATGCCTTCCCTTCGGTCGTGCCGTCTCGGATGTCCAGCGAGAGCCGCGTGCCGATTTTCCGAGCGATCCAGACCTGGCAGCTCCGGAGCACGGTGAAGATGGCAGGGGAGGATCTGCAGCGGGCCGACGTCCTGGCTTTTCAGCGGCTCCTCGGACATCGCGCGCCATTCGGTGGAGTCGACCAGCGCTATCCGCTCTGTGCGACGACGCCTCGGAATCCTCAGCGCACGGGAAACGATCGAAGTGCGATCCTGCTGGTTCTCGAGAGCGTCGGGCTCGAGGAGATGAAGATGGTTCATCGCGGCGAGCTCGTCATGCCCGCGCTCAACCGGATCCGGTCGGAGTCGGTCTCCTTCGAACGATTCAAGGCATCGGGAAGCAAGAGCGTCCAGGCGATGCCGGCTCTCTTCGCGGGCGTGCCGCCCCAGCCGGCTCAACACCTTCTGTGGAGGCGGCCACTGAACAATCTCGACGGTTTTCCCCGGATCCTGAAAGGGAAAGGGTACGAAACGTCCTATTTTCACGGCGGTGATCTGTCGTTCGAGCAGCAGCGGACATTTCTCCAGATGGTCGGCTTCGAGGAGCTCTTCGAATATGACGTATCGGCGGGGCATCCATTTCTCGGATGGGGACACTCGGATGATGTGACCTTCGCGGAGCTCAGGCGATGGATCTCGGGGCGAAGAGAGGACGGATCGACTGCACCCTGGTTCGCGACGCTGTTCACGCTGACGACGCATGATCCCTATATTCTCCCGCCCGAAAGGGAGCACGTCTTCGAAGGTGAAGGGGATCGGGCTCGATTCATCGAGACTCTGAGGTTTCTCGACGAGCAGCTCGGCTCGTTCTACGAGTGGTTTCTCGAGAACGAAGCTCCGCGCGGGACGCTGCTCCTGGTGACCTCGGATCACGCACCGCATCTCGAAGGAGAACGGCACGTGGAAGATCACGAGGTCACGCGATTCGACGTTCCACTCCTGATTCATGGCGAGGGACTTCCAGCGGGACGGACGTTCGACCGGCTCGGCGCGCATTTCGATCTTCCTGCGACGCTGCTGGGGCTGCTCGATCTTTCGCCCGGACCTTGCGACCAGGGTCTCGATCTGCTCGTCCCTTCGTCGGAGTGGCCCGATGAGCGGATCGTCTACGCAGTGACGGGCGACAACGCCGAAGAGTTCCACGTATGGTTTTCGGATGCTGCAGTGCGGCTCGATCTGATCACGAAACGGGTATCGGTTCAGCTCTACGGCGAGCCCGCGGCGGATGATCTCGATCGTCATTCGCGCGCTGCCGTCGGGATCTGGGAACTGGCGAGCCGCATCAGCAGTCACCTCACGCAAAGCGACGGATTTGCGCCCGCCCCCCGCGCCGCGAGGAGCGAGGTCTCCCCGATTCCCCCGGTCGCACGTCCGCGGTTCGTCGCTCACCGCGGCCAGAGCCGGGGGGAGGAACCGCCGGAGAAGCAGAACAGGATCGAGACGATCGAGCTGGCGATCGCCGACGGATTCGAATGGGTCGAGGTCGATGTGAACCTCACGGCCGATGGCCACCTCGTGCTCGTTCACGACACCGTCATCCGTGAGGCGCCAGGCGTGATGCGAGCCGTCTCGTCGATGACGCTCGAAGAGCTTCGCGGCCTTCCGGGCTATGAGAACGTCGTCACCCTCGAACAGGTGCTTGCGGAGCTCGGAGAGAAGGTGAATTTCCTGGTTGAGGTCAAGCCGCAGGGGAGCTCGCTGCTCGAGAACGAAAAGATCGCCCTCAGAGCCTCCGCCGTCGTCGCCCGCCGCACCCCGGGAAAAGAGATCGTCATGGACAGCTTCTCACCGCTGATTGCCAGCACGCTCGCCCGCCAGTGCCGCTGCGAAGTCGGCATCGACGCTTCGGGAGACCGGCCGATCGACTCGCGGTGGGTCGACGAGGCTTCTCGCAACGGACTTTCGTGGCTTTACGTCGACCACAGGCGATCCTCGCCCGAGCTCATCCGGTACGCCCACGAGCAAGGTCTTCGAGTCCTGGTTTATACGGTCAACTCACTCGCTGAGATCGAGCACTTGCGCCGGGAGTGGCCCGACGCCATCATCACGGATACGGCGGAGCTGATGAGTGCGTGGGAGACGAGGGAGGCTGTCAGTCCTTCCGACGCCGGAAGTCGAGGTATTTCTGAAGGCTCGGAAGAAGCACAGCGGCGAGTGCGATCTTGACCAGGTCTCCGGTGATGAACGGAGCGGTACCCGCGAGAAACGCCTGTTTTGGCCCGAGCCCCATCATCGAGGCAAGCCACGACCATCCGAACAGGTGAATGATCGCGAGTCCGATGGTCATCATCGCGACCGTTCGAAGGGGTGAGCCACTCCACCCTTTTTCCGAAAGCCGGCCCGTGACCCATGCGACGATCGGGTACGAGAGGAGATAACCTGCGGTCGGGCCGGCAACAAGCCAGAAGAGGCCGGCTTTTCCATTCGCGAACACCGGAAGACCGATGGCGCCCTCGAAAAGGTAGAGAGCTGCGGCGGCGAATCCTCGAGTCGATCCGAGCAGCGCTCCGACCAGCAGGATCGCCATCGGCTGGAGCGTCATCGGAACGGGGGTGAACGGCAACGGAACCGCAACCTGCGCTGCCACCGCGATGACGATCGAGGCACTGATGACGATCAGGAAGTCCCGGAACCGGGTATTTCCGGCGGTTGCGATGATCCAGGAGGGGAGGGTACGGGTCGGCTCGCTCATTTCGTCTCCACTGACCGCGTCATTCTACTGGTTTGGCTGCGGCCGGGCCAGTCGCGACCTCCTCCGGCCGGATAGCATGATCGACGAACATCGTCTTTTCGACCTGTTCCGGATCGGGCTTGCGCTGGAGCACCAGGATCGCGGGCAGCAGGGTGATCGCTCCGAGCCCGCTGAGGCCGATCCCGAAGAATGATGCGTATCCGATCGAGCGAAGTCCTGGGTAATGTGAGAGCGCGAATGACCCGAATCCGATGATCGAGGTGAGCGCGGCCATCACGACGGCCTTCCCGGTGTCGCTCGCATGAAGCGGGAACTCGTACGGATTCTCGAGATATCGCTGCACCATGTAGATCCCATAGTCGGTGCCGACTCCGACCAGCATGAGCCCGACGAAGATGTTCATGAAATTGAAGTCGATGTCGAGCGCCGCCATCAGCCCGAGCATTCCGATGCAACCAGCCACGAATGGGACGAAGATCAGCAGAGCGCGGCGAACCGACCGGAATCCGAGCGACAGAAGAATCAGCACCATCACGAATCCGAGAAGCGTGGCGCGGAAAGCATCCGCCCTGACGATCTTCCTGAGGACGGCGCTCACGAGGTTCACGCCGGTCAGCGCTCTCTGATCGCCGCCGCGGCCGACGGCCATGAGGGATTCGGGAACCTCCCGCCCCCATACGCCGGTGGTCGGATAGATGTACGCGACCGACAGGAATCCTCCGTCGTCGATGCGCTGAATGAAGCGGCGGGAGAGTCGCTCGAGAGCGGGGTTGTCGACGTCGTCGATCGAGAGAGGTTCGGTCGGACGGAGCGCTTGGTCGAAGGAGTCGAGGAAGGGTTCCCAGACCCCCTCGCGAAAGCCGTTGGCGTCGGATGCGCTGAGGAAGGTGCGCCGGATGCGATCCGGGTCGAACGCTCCCGTCTCATCGTTCTCGATCGTCGCGATCACCTGCTCCTGCTGGCTCCTGGGCGGGATGAACGTGGTGATCGCCTGGTAGGACCCGATCGTTCCGTCGGCGACCAGCGGATCGAGCTCCGCGGTCATCTCTGCGGTCTCCTCGAGCGTTTCCTGCAGGTTCTGGTCTCGTGTGACGAGCATCATGAAGTCGAACGATGAGCCGAACTTCTCCGTAAGATACGTCTGCTCGAGAACTCCGCGATTGTCGCTGGCGCGAAGATTCTCGATGTTGTCGCTGAACTCGAGTCGAAAGCTCAGGATCGCCGCAATCACCAGAAAAATTGCCCAGGCGGCTACCACGAGGCGCGGCCGGGCGAGACTGAGCGCGATCAGTTTGTCCGATCCGAAGGTGTGCAGATAGAGCCTGGGAACCTTCTTCGAGCGGCCGTCCACCTGGACGATGAGCGCCGGAAGGACAAACGCGACGCAGAGAAAGAAGAAGAGAATTCCGGTTCCCGTAAGGAGACCGAGATGGGTCATTGCTCGGAAGTCCGTAACGAGAAAGCCGTAGAAAGTCGCCGCCGTCGTGATCGCGGCGATTACGACACCAGGCAGCGTCGATCGGATCGTGTTGGTCAGAGCGATCGCCATCGGGCGGTCCGCGTTGCGCTCCTCGACGTATCTCTCGTAAAGGACGGTGATGAAGTCGATGCCGAGGCCGGCGAGCAGCGCAGCAAAGCCCGCGGCGGCCGACGAAAGGACTCCGAGTGCCAGACCGGCGAATCCGAACGTCATCACGATCGCGAGCGACATCGGGATTCCGGCATAAGCGATCGCCGATACCCGCCTGAATGCGTACGTGAAGAGCAGGAGAACGCCGAAGAAGGAGAAAAGAACGTTGGCGATCACGTCTCCCTTGATGAGCTCCGCATCGTCGAATGCAATCGAATAGCCGCCGGTGTATGCGACGGCTGGCAGAGGAACGTCCGGCTGTTCGGCAGTGAACCGGCCCAGCGCCCGTTCTTCGATCGCGTCTGCCTGTTCCATCATGCGTCGCGAAAAGCCCATATCCTGCGCGGGATGGTCAGGTTTGACGAGAATCAGCAGTGTCGAGTGATCGGACGAGAGGTAGTAGCCCGCGGTCGGGTCGATGTCGAAACCGCCTCCCGCCTTCTGAAATCTGTCGAGGAAGATCGGAAGGAGGTTCAGCGGATCGAGGGTGATGAGCTCCTTCATCGCGCCCGACTGAGGAGTCTGGAGGAGGGCCCGGTTGCGAGCCAGAGCAGATCTGATTGCCTCGTCGGTCAGCCGTGCGCGGACGAGCTCCAGTTCTTCCGGGCTCATCAGAAGCAACGCGTTCGGCAATACCTCACGAACGAGAGAGACGGGATCGGGAATCTCGAACTCGACTGCTTCCACCATCGGAAGCGCCTGATACTGGCGCGCCATGTGGTCGACCAACGGTACGTAATTTTCCCATCCGGCGCCTTCCGGAAACTTCAGCACGACGATGTGGTAGTCGATCGTACCGAGGTCGTCGAGGATCCTCCGGAACTCGTTGACCTCTTCGTTGTCGGGGATCATGTTGAGGATCTCCGGATCGAACCTCAGATAGGATGCGGCAACGATGGCGCCCAGTCCGATGACTCCGGCGAGTACGAGAATCCTCGCGCTGTGTCGGAGGCAGAAGCTTGCTAGTCGATCGAAAACTTTGGGAATCAATTCGGTTATCCGTTCGAGAGGGCTCTGAGGAAATGAAGCGACCGTGTCCGGCCAGCCTGACAACGAATCGTGCGGGAGGTCTCTTCCTGGGCCTTCTTCTGTTCCTTGCTGCCTGTTCGGGGGAGAGAGTCGAGCCGGAGCTTACCGCATCGATCGCCGAGCGGGTGATCATGGGATCGGTCCATGACTCCGAACCGGTCTATGCGGAAGTTCCGCGCAGGGTGAGCTGGAGTCCGCGTTCTCCCCGTGACGACTTCGACGGACTTTCCATCACGACGCTCGAAAAGATGGAGGATGCCGGGCTCGTCGTATTGACTCGAACCGGCACCTCCGAGGAAGGATCGCTCGAGGCGGAGCTCACCGGTTCCGGTCGCGAGATTCTCGGGCTCGTTCCGAGTGCGAGGGGAGAGGCGCTGCGAGGGCGCATTGCAAAGAGGGTCTTCGACGGTGTGCGCGCCTTCGAGCGCCATCCAGAGCGGCCCGATGTCGGAAGGGCCGAGCTCGTCTGGCACTATGAGGACCCGACGCCTCTTCATGCGATCTTCGACACGAAGCCAGACAAACAGATCGGCCGGCCATTCAGCTCGGTGGTTGCGATTCACCGAGAGGGGGGGATCTGGCGAGCCGAGGTCGTGGTCGGCCGGCAACCTTCAGGGCCTTAACATCTTCCGGATCCCGCTTTCCGACGCGATCAGGGCGTCAGTGGCTTCCTTTCCGAAGTAGCCGGTCTCGACGACCCCCGCGACGTGGCGGAGCCGGTCCGCGATTTCGCCCGCGTCCTCCGCGCCAATCCGGATGTCGAGAATGATGTGACCCTCGTCGGTGATGAAGGGATCGCCGCCGGAGCCTTTGCGCAGCGAAGGAGCGAATCCCCATAGCTCGAAGAGACTCTCGAGCCTGCCGTGTGCGAATCGTACGACCTCGACGGGCAGCACTCCTCGGCCGAGCCTTTCGACCAGCTTCGAGTCGTCCGCGATCACGACCATGCGTTCGCTCGCCTGCGCCACGATCTTCTCGCGAAGCAGCGCACCGCCGAGTCCCTTGATGAGACGGAGCTCGGGATCGATCTCGTCGGCGCCGTCGACCGTGATCGAGAGTGACCCGAGCGACCCGAGATCTGTGCACTCGATTCCCAGACTCCTCGCGAGCGCCTCGGTTCGGTTCGAAGTCGCGGTGCAGTGAATGTTCTCGATCTCCCCCGCCTCGATTCGCTTGGCGAGAGCCTCGACGAAGAGCTCGGCGGTGGACCCGGTTCCGAGCCCGACACGCATGCCGGACTCGATCAGCGCGGCCGCCGCAACCGCGGCGTCCCTCTTGATCCGGGAGCGGTCAGTACCCACCGGCGGCTCCTTCCCCTCGAGGGTCGGCCAGCGCGAGAATCGACCCCTCTCCGGACCAGACCAGAAGATTGATCGCTTCGAACGGGTCTTCGGAGGGGAGTGCCCCCAGCCCGAGCCGGTTCAGCTCATCGACCGTTTCGATTGGAACGAGCTCCCTTTCGTACATGAGCTGTCCGAGGTCGAGATCCCAGTGGAACCGCGGAGCCGCCACGGCTTCGGATGGCGCAACCCCCCGTACCAGAGAGAAAAGGATCGTGACCATCGTTTGAAGCCCGTGTGCGGCATCGCCGGCACCGCCGGCGACCCATGGCGCCCCTGCGTCGAGAATGATCATCGGAAGAGTCCACAGCGGCTTCGATGTGGAGTCGATCGTGCTGATCGAAAGACCGCGAAAAGGATCAATGGCCGACTCCGTTCGTCGCGCGCACACGCAGGTGACGATATCTCCCCTCGAATCGGTGACCACGATCGTCGACGATTCGATCAGTGCAGTGCCGGCCATAGGTGCAATCACGGAGTCGCGGCGCTCGACGCCCCGGCGAGCCTCGGCGAGGTGCTCGCTGGAGAGCAAGGTCGCGACCGGAACGCGCGAGGTCGCCTGAGGTCCGGGATTCGCCGAGGCATTGTCCCGCATCGCGGCCGCGGTCGCTTTGGCGACCAGATGAGTGAATCTGGTCGAGCGAGGATCGAGCCCGAGATCGAATCCCGCCATGATTCCGAGGGTTTCCGCGAAGACGAGACCGCCGCCCCCCGGGGGGAGAACCGACCAGACCTCGTAACTGCCGTAGTCGATCCGGATCGGCGCCTCCCAGCTCGTCGATGATTCATCGAAATCCCGCCGGGCGAGGGCGATTTTCTGTGTGGCCGACCATCCGAGGAGCCTTTCTTTCATGGCGTTTCGGCCACGGCCGGTGCGGTCTTTCGAGATGGAATCGAGCAGACTTGCCAGCTCTTCGAGTCGCTGTTCGGATGCGATGTTCAGCGCCGGCTGCAGCAGAGTCTGCCAGTCGAGCCGGCCGAACTTCTCTTGAAGAATCGCGAGGCCGTCGAGAAAGCGCGGAACGACGACCCTGTTCGAATAGCCGGATCCCTCGGGATCGAATTGAGGATTCGAAGGCTCGCCGAGGAAGTTGAGGGCGCGAATCAGTCCGGTGTCGCGCTCGTAATGGAGCGACACACCGCCCCCGCCGAGGTTGCAGGCCTGGCCATCGAGCGCCGCGAGAACGAATGCCGCGGCGACCGCACCGTCCGCCGCGGACCCCCCCTGCCGAAGGACCTGGAGGGCGGCGCTGGTGGCGTGACGGGAATCGGTCACCACGGCGGCGTCGGTGCTGACCACCTGCGCCGCAAAAGCGGGGGAGCTGAAGAGTGCCACGGCAGCCATCATGAAGATCGGCCGGAAACGGTGAGCTCTCACTTCGGTGCTCCTTTTGCCGGCCGGCCACGCCTTCTGTTCGGGCCTTGATTGCGCTCCCAGATCAGTTTCAGACCCTTCAGCGTCAACTCCGGATCGACCTTCTGGATGAAGCGGCTGTCGGAGGAGAAGTCCGAAGCGACGCCGCCCGTCGCGACGATCGCCTCGACCTTCCCGATTTCGGAGACGATTCGTTCGAGAATGCCGTCGACGAGTCCGAGATAGCCGAAATACATTCCCGACTGCATGCTCGTCACGGTGCTCGTTCCGATCAGCTGGTCCGGCCGGCGGAACTCCACGCGGGGAAGTCTCGCGGCGCGGGCGAAGAGCGCTTCGAACGAAATGTTGGGACCCGGGGCGATGATCCCGCCCCGGTAATCGCCCTCCGCCGAGACGATGTCGAAAGTGGTCGCCGTTCCGAAATCGACGGCGATCGACGGACCGCCGTACTCGTGCCAGAGAGCGACGGCATTGACGATCCTGTCCGCTCCGAGCTCGAGAGGATTCTCGGTCTTGATGGCGATACCGGTGCGGATGCCGGGCCGCACGAAGAACGCTTCGAGCCCGAAGAACTTCTGCAGCATCGATTCGATGATCCCGTCGACCGGGGGAACGACCGAACTGACGATTGCCCCGCTGACTCCGTCGGCGAGATCGGCGAGAAGCTGCCGGGTCAGGATGCCGTACTCGTCGACGGTCCGATCGCGCACGGTCGCCAGCCGATGCGACCGGAGCAGCTCGTCACCCCTCCATACACCGACAACGATGTTGGTGTTACCGACATCGATGACGAGGAGATCGCCCATCACGCGGACTCCTCGTGCCCCGGCGTGCGCCACTCGATGAACTCTCCTGAGGCGACTGCCGTCCGTGTGCCGTCGATCTCGACGAGAGCGCGTCCATTGGAGTCGAGGCCTCGCCACAGACCCCTCAGGTCGGTGGAGTTTCTCCGGAATCGCACCTCGTCTCCGTCACGATGGATCGTCCGCTTCTGCCAGTTTTCGAGAGTCGAGCTGAGATCGAGCGATCCTAGCCATCGATCGAAGTGAAGAACGAACGCTTCGAGTATCTGATCGAGGTTCGGTGTCTCACCTGTCAGTTCCTCGATCGATGTCGCGTTGAGACGATCCTCACCGAGCGGGAGGACATTGATCCCGATACCCGCCGAAACGAGAGTCAGGTCCCCATTGACACGGCCCCGAATGAGGATTCCGGCGAGTTTCGAGCCATCGGCGATGAGATCATTCGGCCACTTCAGTCCTGCTCCCGTAACCCCTTGCGACTCGACGAACGTCTGGGTCACGATGCCGATCTCGAGCGGGATCAGATGTGCTTTCGATGATTCGGTGGAAAACATCAGCGTCGCCCAGACGCCCCGATTGCGGGGAGATCTCCATGTTCTGCCGTCACGCCCCTTCCCCTCAGTCTGCTCGCCGGCGAGAAGAATCGCGATCGGCGAGTCGATCTCGCCGTCGCAGCATTCTTCGGTGACCGCGGACGCGATGTCGAGCGTCGAGATCGCTCGATTCATGAAAACGATCGACTCGAAGGAACCGAGCCGCTCCCCGAGTGCATGAACGTCAATCGTCACGTCGTCAGGTTATCCCGAAGCGTCTCGAGCCGCGATTCGTAATCCGCGAGCTTCCGGCGCGACTCTTCGACGACGTGATCGGGTGCTTTCGAGATGAAGTTGTCGTCCGAGAGTCTCGCACGAGTGTTGGCGATCTCCCTCTCGAGACCTTCGATCTGCTTTTCGAGTTTCGCGATCTGCCCGGCGCTGACTTGCTTTGCCGGAAATTCGATCGATATCTCGAAGGGACCGACCGCATCCTTCAGTCCTTCTCCGGGAAAGTGGTCGACAATCTCGACGGACTCCAGTTTTGCGAGATCGCTCAGGAGCCAGGAATGGGATTCGATGAAGGCGGCGTCCTCTCCCGCAGCCTTCACGAAAAGGCTGACGCGCTCGGCCGGCGAGAGTCCTCTTTCGACCCTCCCGTTGCGGATCAGGGTCGTGATCTGCTGGACCGCATCGATCCAGCGTACGGCGAGACCGTCCTCGAGACTCGCGTCGTAGCGCGGATACTCGTCGACCATGATCGAGCTCTCCCGCTCGGCGAGTTTCTGCCAGATCTCTTCGGTGATGAACGGCATGAAGGGGTGGAGGAGGCGGACCGAGCGATCGAGGACTTCAGCGAGAACCTGCTTCGCGAGCGCCTTCTTACGCTCGTCTCCTGCCTTGCCGAAGAGGACCGGTTTCGACATCTCGAGGTACCAGTCACAGAGCTCGTGCCAGAAGAAGTGATAGAGGTGATTGGCGGCCTCGTCGAAGCGGAACTGGTCGAGCGAGTCGTTGACCAGCCCGGTCGTCGTGTTGAGCCGCGCGATGATCCATCGGTCGAGGACATCGCGATTCGCGGCGTCGGGAAAGCCGGCAGCCCGCTCGGCTCCGTCCCCGAGATGCATCAGAGCAAAACGCGCGGCATTCCAGATCTTGTTCGCGAATGCCGCGTAGCCCTGCATGCGCGATCTGGCGAGCGGGATGTCCCGCCCCGTCGAGAGGATCGCAAGCGTGAACCGGACCGCATCGGCGCCGAACTCGTCCGCCACCTCGAGCGGATCGATCACGTTTCCTTTGGTTTTCGACATCTTCTGGCCGTGCTCGTCGCGCACGAGCCCGTGAAGGAAGACCTTCTCGAAGGGTCGCTCTCCCGTGAAATGAAGACCCATCATGATCATCCGGGCTACCCAGAAGAAGAGGATGTCGAAACCGGTCACGAGAACGCTCGTCGGGTAGTAGCGCTCGAAATCGGGAGTCTTCTCGGGCCACCCCATCGTGGAAAACGGCCAGAGTCCGGAGGAAAACCAGGTGTCGAGGACGTCGGGGTCCTGGCGCAGCTCGCCGGACTTACAGCTCGGACAGCCTTCCGGCTCGTCGACAGCCACGATCATCTCGCCGCACGAGCAGTACCATGCCGGAATCCGGTGCCCCCACCAGAGCTGTCTGGAGATGCACCAGTCGTGGATGTTTTCCATCCATGCGAAGTACGTGTTCTCCCACTGCTCCGGGATGAGCTCGATCCGTTTCGTACGGACCGCCTCGATGGCGGGGCGTGCGAGCGGATCGATCTTCACGAACCACTGCGTCGATACTCGCGGTTCGGCGATCGAGTCGCATCGCGAGCAGCGGCCTACTGAGTGCGTCTGGGGCTCGACCTGGTCGAGCAGCCCCAGGCTCTCGAGCTCCTCGACGATCTTTTTCCGGGCATCGAACCGGTCGAGCCCCTCGAAGCTGCTTCCGGCAGCGGCGTTCATCTTTCCGTCCGGCGCCATGACGTCGATCATCGGCAGACCGTTGCGGCGCCCCGCCTCGTAATCGTTTCTGTCGTGCGCCGGAGTGATCTTGACGACGCCGGTCCCGAACTCCGGGTCGACGAGGATGCTGTCCGCGATCACCGGAATCTCCCGGTCGGTCAGAGGAAGCCGAACCGTCTTTCCGATGTGTCCCGAGTAGCGTGGGTCGTCCGGATGAACGGCTACGGCCGTGTCCCCGAGCATCGTCTCGGGCCGCGTGGTCGCGACGGTCACGCGTCCCGAGCCGTCCGCCAGAGGATAGTGGATGTGCCAGAGGCTGCCGGAGGTTTCCCGGTGCTCGACCTCGAGATCCGAGATGGCGGTCATGCATCGGGGGCACCAGTTGATCATCGCGGTGTCGCGATAGATAAGGCCCTCGTCGAAGAGGCGCACGAACACGGTGCGGACGGCGCGCGAAAGGCCTTCGTCGAGTGTGAATCGCGACCGGGTCCAGTCGCACGAAACACCGAGCCGTTCGAGCTGGCTCACGATCGCGTCGCCATGCTCCTCTTTCCATTGCCACACGCGCTCGAGAAACTTTTCCCTTCCCAGATCGTGGCGTGTCTTCCCCTCGGAGGCGATCTCTCGCTCGACCACCATCTGTGTCGCAATGCCGGCGTGATCGACTCCCGGGATCCAGAGCGTGTCGAATCCCGACATCCGCTTCCAGCGCACCAGGACGTCCTGAAGCGTGTTGACCAGAGCGTGGCCGAGATGGAGACGTCCGGTCACGTTGGGGGGCGGGATGACGATGCTGAACGGCTCACCTTCTCCGTCCGGAGTGAAGAGGCCTCGCTCTTTCCAGTAGTCATACCAGCGACGCTCGAACGTCTCCGGCTCGTATCGCTTGGGCAGTTCACTCTCGGACATCGACTCGACTCGGGTTTCGGGGATTCACGGCGCTCGGGGCTGGCCGTGACGCACGAGAGGCGAATTATATCGGCGGAAAAGTCGCGAGGGACAGGCCGGAATGTCCATCGTGGTGAGCGGCGGGACGGCTCCGGCGGATTTTGCCGACGATCGAGTCGTGTTGGAGACCTCAGGATGGAGACGAACGGACCCCTTCTCGGAATCGAGACTTCATGCGACGAGACCTCGGTTGCGCTCGTGGCGCGCGACGGGAGAGTCCTCGCGAGCGAGATTGCGTCTCAGGTGGCGAAACACCGCCCCTTCGGCGGGGTCGTCCCGGAGATCGCCTCCCGGGAGCACCTGAGGACTTTGCCGGGCATGGTGGAGTATGTTCTGGAGAAAGGTTCGGCTTCGATCGAATCGATCGAGGGTGTCGCCGTGACGTCCGGCCCCGGCCTGATCGGCGCGCTTCTGGTCGGAGTCGCGGCCTCGCAGGGAATCTGCTACGGCTCTGGCAAGCCGCTGGTGGCAGTCAACCACCTGGAGGGTCATCTCTTCTCGGCGTGGCTGCGGAGGGGGGAGGCGGCGCTGGAGGTTCCCCGTACACTGACCAGTCTCGTCGTTTCGGGAGGGCACTCGTCGATCTACCGGATGGCTGACGGTCGGGTGGGGATGCTGAACCGGACCCGCGACGATGCGGCCGGCGAGGTCTTCGACAAGGTGGCGAAGTTCATCGGGCTGCCGTATCCGGGGGGCCCTCACGTCGATCGGATCGCGAAAGATGGCGATGCGAACCGGTTCAAGTTTGCGCTGCCACGATTCAAGGATGACTCGGCGGACTTCTCTTTTTCGGGATTGAAGGCGAACGCGATCCGTCTCGCGCGCGAGCTCGATCTCGTCGATCAGGACCTTCCCCGCGAGGAACAACACGCGGATCTGGCCGATTTCTGCGCATCGTTTCAGAAGGCGGTGTGTGACCAGCTGATCGACCGGCTCGAGCGGATCGTCGGAGATGCGGAGCCGCACGAGATCGGCTTGACGGGAGGTGTGGCGGCGAACTCGGAGCTCCGAGCCCGCTTTACCCAATGGTGCGAGGAGAAGGGCCATGTGCCGCGTGTCGCTGAGCGCGTCTACTGTACCGACAATGGCGCGATGATCGCGTTTGCGGGGTGGCGGAAGCTCCTTCGCGGCGAAACGTCCAGTCCTCTTCGTCAGCCCGCCCGTTCCAGGTGGC
The DNA here is from genome assembly GCA_019347945.1 of Acidobacteriota bacterium. Lineage (NCBI taxonomy): Bacteria > Pseudomonadati > Acidobacteriota > Acidobacteriota bacterium. The sequence continues at coordinate 94,507 of JAHWKK010000007.1, forward strand.
AGCCGGGCGAGCCGGTAGCGGTGTAAGATCGATCAGATGGACGTGGTCGCGGAAAAATGCACGCAGTGCGACGGCTCCGGCTGGCGCATCGTCGAAGGTACCTTCGAGTCGAAGCCGTGCACGTGTCAGAGAGCGTTGCGCCTCGGACAGCGGATGGAATCCGCATCGATTCCCAGACGATACGTCCATTGCACGCTCGAAGGGTTCTACCCCCGCGGCAATGCCACTCTGCAGCGTGCTCTCTCGATGACTCGGGAGTTCGTCGATCTGTGGCCGAACAGCGACCGGGGCCTGCTGTTCATGGGAGGGTGCGGGACGGGAAAGACGCATCTCGCGGTCGCAGCGCTGACCGAGATCATTCGCACGGACAAGCCCGGCAAGGTCATCTTTCGCAATTTCCAGGATTTGATTCAGGACATCATGGCGTCGTTCGAGTCCGATGACGTCCCGACCAAGTCCGAGCTGCTGGCGCCGATTCTCCAGGCCGATCTGCTGGTTCTCGACGAGCTCGGCTCGCAGAAGCCGACCAACTTCGTTCAGGACACCCTCTATTACGTGATCAATACGCGGTACAACGAGAATCTGGCGACGATCTTTACTTCCAACTATCTCGACGAGACGCAGCGCGAAGAAGCGCTCGCCGATCGCATCGGTGCCCGGCTGCGGAGCCGGCTTTGGGAGATGACGACGCCGGTGGTCGTTCAGGGAGACGATTACCGGAAGAGCCGAAGCCGGATGATATGAAGGCGTTCCGTTATACGCGTCGCGGGCTGGAGAACCTGCTGGGAAACTGGCAGCTCATCCTGATCGCCAGCATCGAGTCGCTCGTGCTGTTCGCCGTGATTTTCCTTCCGGTCATCGTCTTCGGGTACGGCAAGTGGAAGGCATCCGCGAGCGTCGACGAGTTTCTCGAGTCGATTCTTCAGATGTACGTCGCGGTCTTCGAGAATCCGCTGATTCTGCTCGGGATTTTCGTGGCGGTGCTCGTCGTCGGCACGGTGGCGCTCGTCATTCACTCCATGGTGATCTCCGGAATCGTCCGGATCTATCTTGCCGGCGAGGGTCGAATGGGCTCGAGCAATGAGCTGTCGTACGACGTCCGGCCGAGGACCTTCAGCCTGAGCGAGTGGTGGACGGCGGCGAAGGAGTATTGGTTCGAAGTCTTCCTGATTTACAACATCGTGTGGGGCTTGAGCGCGCTGATCATTCTGGTTCCGATCGTTCCGCTCCTCCTTCTCGCTTTCACCAGCTCGGGAGATGAGCGGCTGCTGGTCATCCTTCTGGCGGGTGGCGGGATCTGGCTTTTGCTGACTGTGATCGTGGCATTTTTTTCGCGCGCCTGGTCTCACCTGGCCGTCGCTCGGGCGGTTGCAGATGACCTCGGTGTCATCGCCTCTTCGAAGAGTGCTCTCGATCTCATCGTCAGGGAGCCGGCGAACACGCTCGTCCTCGTGGTCGTGATGGCGCTCATCTCGCTCGGGGCCGGCGTGGGAGGCTCGGCAGTGACCTTCAGTTCGGAAATGATGCCGGCGATTCTCGTGCTCTCGGTGATCCTGGGACTCGCCGGATGGCTGATCAATGTGGTCATCTCGTCCGCCGCGGCGCTCTGGATGGTCGCTGGATTCGTCTCCATGGCTCACGACTTCGCCTCCGCGGAGCTCGCGGCGGGTCACGGCAGGGCATTTGCCTGACGAGGGGACCGATGGCTGATCGCGATTACTACGACGTGCTCGGTGTGAAGAAGGACGCAAGTGACGAGGAGATCAAGAAGGCGTACCGGAAACTCGCCAGAAAGTTCCATCCCGACGTCAACAAGGACGACAAGACCGCCGAGGCTCGATTCAAGGAAGTGTCGGAGGCATATGCGGTTCTCGGCGACAAGGAGAAGCGTGCTCAGTACGACCGGGTCGGGAAGGAAGCGTTCGACTTCGGGAGCGGAGGAGGAGCGCAGTGGGGCGGGCCGGGCGCATGGAAGGTCGACTTCGATCTCTTCGGCGGAGGCGGAGGGGCGCGACGGACCCGCCGTACGGGACGGCGAAGCCCGGAGTCGGGCGACTTTCGCGACATCTTTTCCGACCTGTTCGGCGGTGGCGGAGCAGGGGCCGGTGGATTCGGTCAGCAGGCGCGTCGCGGCACGGACGTCGAGGCGCAGACGACCCTCGATTTCAGGGATGCCGTCGAAGGGACCACGATCGCGCTCACCATGCAGCGCCAGGCCGAATGCTCCCGCTGTGGAGGTCTCGGGCACCTGGGCGACAGCGTCTGCCCTGCCTGCGGAGGCTCCGGAGTCGTCATGACACCCGAGACGGTCAAGGTGAAGATCCCGGCGGGGATCTCGGACGGGCAGAAAATCAGAGTGGCCGGGAAGGGCTCGCCCGGCGCCAACGGAGGGAAACCGGGTGACCTCCTGCTTCGTGTCAACGTCCGTTCGCATCCCTTTTTCGAGAGGCGGGGCAATGACATTCACGTCGAGCTTCCGGTCACGGTCGGCGAAGCGATCCGGGGAGGAGAGATCGAAGTTCCGACGATTCACGGTCCCGTTCGCGCCAGGATTCCGGCAGGGACCGAGGCGGGACAGACCTTCCGGATCACCGGCAAAGGGGTAGCGTCCGGAAAGAATACCGGGGACCACTACTATCGCGTGCGGGTCGTGGTTCCGACCGGGCTCGACGAAAACCAGCAGAAAGCGGTGGAGACGCTCGAGCAGGCCTACGGGAATAATCCGCGGGCGAATCTCAAAGTGGAGTTGTGACGGTGAAGCTGACTCTGATGACGGGGGACATCACGACGCTCGAGGTGGATGCCATCGTGAATGCGGCCAACACGTCGCTCCAGCATGGCGGGGGAGTCGCGGGCGCGATCTCGCGAGCGGGAGGTCCTGTGATCCAGAGGGAGAGCGATGCAATCGGTCGTGTGCCGACCGGTTCGGCGGAAGCGACCAGCGCCGGCAATCTTGCGGCAAAGTGGGTCATCCACGCGGTCGGGCCGGTATGGGGGGACGGCGACGAGGAGGCGAAGCTCCGCTCCGCGGTCCGGAGTGCTCTCGATGTCGCTGTGCGGCTCGGTGCCCGGACGGTCGCGTTTCCCGCGATCTCGACCGGCATTTACGGCTATCCGAAGGAGAAGGCGGCTCCCGTGATGCTGGACGAAGCAAAAAAAGTCGGCGAAAGGAGCGGCGAGATCGACGAGATCATCTTCTGTCTTTTCGATCGCGAGACTCTTGCGATATTCGAACAGGCGATGAAGGAGCACTCATGATCGAGCCGGGGTCCCGGGTGATCATCGGAGACTCGCACATCGGTCTGGGGGAAGGATCGGAGAATCGGATCGTCGAGTGGCTCGACCGGCTGAAGGCTCATCGTCCGGCGGCCGTCTATCTCAACGGCGACGTCTTCAATTACTTCATCGGCGACGAGAAGTTCCGAACCTCCTCGGTGCAGGGTTTCTTCGACAAACTCCGGGAGCTCCGGGACGAAGGGATCGAAGTGCACTACATCGAGGGGAACCGCGATTTCTTCGTGCATGGCTCGTTCGCTGAGGACTACGTGAGCGCCGTCTGCACGCGAGCGACTTTCGAGTCGGGCGGACGGAACTATTTTCTGATACACGGCGACATGATCAACGACCGCGACTGGCCGTACCGCTTCTGGCGGCACTTTTCCAAGAATCCGGTGATGAAACTCGCGGTCCGGCTGTGGCCGAAAGAGGCGGCGAGGCGTCTGGTCGATCGGGTGGAGAAGAAGCTCCGGACGAAAAACTTCAAGCACAAGCGCCGGTTGCCGGTGGAGCTGATGGAGGCGTATGGCCGGAAGCGCTCGAGCGAGGGCTACGACGTGGTGGTCTTCGGTCACTTTCACCACAAGCTCGAGCTCGATGCCGGAGATGCGCGCGTCGCAGTGCTTCCGGCGTGGTACGAGACCGGAGAGGCGATCGTGGTGAGCCCGTCGACGGGCGAATACGAGTTCGTCGCAATCTGAACTAGAGGTACCTCGCTAACGCAGGTGCTTCATGCGACAATTGTCAGGACGCCGGAATTGATCAGGAGGTTTGCCGATGAGAAAAGCCCTCCCCATCCTCGCCCTCGCAGCTTTGATAGCCAGCAACTCTCTCGCCGGTACTGCCGCTCTGACGAGCAGCTCGGAAGAGGGCTCCTTCGAGCTGACCGTAACCACGAGCGTAGACGCAGATCAGATCGCCACCTGCGTTGCGGAGCTGAAGGACGCGACGACGAACGAAATCCTCGCCGCGCCGAGCTTCACGTTGAAAGCTGACGGAACCGCCGAGGTCAGCAGCACCAGCGAGCGCGGCGTCTTCTTCCTCAAGGTCACGACCGACACGGAGGAGAATCGCGCGGTGGCGGAAGGGACGTTTACCGTCGACGGCGAGACGGTCTTCGCTCCGAGGATCTCGTTCGCATTGCGATAATTTGCGGGTCGATCAGGGTGTGCGCGCAATGACCTTCGCGAGATCCTTCGGTGTCGCACCGATCGCGAACAGAGAGCGCACGATCAGGTCAACCGTGACGCTGCTGTCAGCTGCTTCCATCTTCGCAACTCGTGGCTGGCTCGAACCGACTAACCTTGCCACCTCCGCCTGCGTGAGATTTTTCCGCTGACGACGCTTGCGAAGAGCGTCAGCCAGAGCCAGCTTCACCTCGACGAATGCTTGCTCGTCTGCGGACAATTGGAGGAAGTCTTCGGCAGAGCCGATCGTCCATTCATTCTTCTCCAGCGCGGTTCGTTTGTTCGCCTTCATCAGTCCTCTCCATCACGTATAGCGCGCCGAAAGCGCGCCAGACGGTCTTTGCAGGAATCAATCGCGTGCTTGGGCATCTTTTGCGTCTTCTTCTCGAACACTTCGAGAATCACGATTGCATCGGCTTCCACGGCATACACCAACCGCCAAGCCCGTCGCTGGTCATTGAGCCGCAGCTCGTGGCACCCTCGTCCGATCCCTGGCATCGGTCGCGACTCCGGCATCCCCAGTACCTCTCCGCGCTGGAGTCGCCGAAGCAGGAAGCCCGCTTCAAGACGCGCCTGTTTCGAGAAGGGCGGGCTCTTTACCTCTCCGTGCAGCCAGACCAGTGGCTTCTCCATCCATACCGAACATATATCAGATTCGATATATTCGCAAGGGATGCGTTCGTTCGCACATCACTGCATCGGATTGTCGAGACGCTCGAACTCGACCGGAATTCGGAACAGCCCGGGCTTCGGATCGACCCGGCCGATCGCCGTCACCGTCATCTCCGTCCGTCGCTGACGGGACGGCTGGACCTGAATCAGCGAAGATTGCGGCAGAGCGCTCTCGTCGAGAGTCGAGACGACCGTGATCGCCTGCTTGAGGGGGAACCCCGGAATCTTCGTCGTCTCCGCCTCGATCAGGAGATCGATCTCGCTGTTTCCGGTCGTCGGAGGCGCGCCGAAAAATGCGGGTGCCACGTCGCCGAATGCGAGCGTCGTGTATTTCTCGATCGTGGCCACGACGTGTTGTTCGAGGGAAAGGTCCCCGACGTTCACGGCGACGTCGTAGTTTGCCGTGATCTTGTAGTGCTCGGTCGGGTAGCCGGCGATCTGAGGTCCGCTGCCGAGATACTCCTGCTCGATCTTCATGTTCCGCACGGTGACACCGAGCGCCTGAACGCCCTGCGCGACCTCGCCGCTGTGCCGGACAGTGTAGGACTGGCTCTCGGGGTTGACCACGGCGTATTCGGTACCGCCGTTGGTCGTGACGACATACTGGCCGACGCCGGAGCTCGATCCCTCGCGAACCTCGACGCGGCTTTTCGGACCGTCGATCGTGGCGGCCCCGATCAGAATGACCGGCTTCGCCCCCGGGGTGCTCGACGATTTCACCTGATGGAATTCGTAATGGATCCCGCCATCGGCCGACATGGTGACCAAAGCGGCGAGCGCGGCAGCGATCAGGTAACGTGCGTTCATCATTGAGGAACCTCCTCGGCTTCCAATTATAGCGCTTCCGGGATCTGTTAGAATCTCAACAGCCGTCAAACGAACTTCGAAGGGGTGTGGATGAAGCGGATTCGAAGGCGTCCAGCAGCGCCCGGGAGAAGCTCCGGGACCTCACGCAACTATTTTGTCCTCGCGACACTTCTGATCCCGGTCGTGGTCATATTGATCGCGTTCCAGCCGGATGAGCCGCCGGTTGTAAGTTCGACCAACCCCTACGATGGAGCGCCTCCGATCCGGCTGGCGTCACTCGAAGATCTGCCGCCGCCTCCGCCGGCGCTGGAGCGAGTCATCGAGGTCGGAGAGGGCGACACGCTCGACGGCATCCTCCGCGACGGGGGACTCGAGCCGGCGGAGATTGTTCAGATCGCGGACGGACTCACGGATATCTTCGATCCGCGCAGGCTTCGCATCGGCGAGCAGCTCCGTTTCGCTTACGATGCAGACGACCGCGTCGACGCGGTGACACTCCGGGTTCGTGGCTGGGGTGAGATCGTCGGATCGCGGGAGGGAACCAATTTCCGGGTCGAGGCAAAGGAGGCGGTCAAGTGGAGCCGGGACGTTCTCGTCGAAGCGACGATCGACACCACGCTCTATGACGCCTTGATCGCGGCGGAGGCCTCTCCGGCGCTGATCGACTCGTTGTACGAAGTTTTTCAGTGGGACATCGATTTCTTTCGACTCCAGAGAGGGGACTGGTTCCGGTTCGTCGTCGAGCGACAGTTTGCCGGAGAGGAGCCCTCCGGTTGGGGGCGGATCGACGGAGCTCTCTTTCACCACCAGGGTGTGACCTACGAAGCATTTCGAGGGGAAGGGCCGGGTGAGGTCGAGGGGTGGTACACGCGCACCGGATCCCCGGTTCGGAAGCAGTTTCTGAAAGCGCCGCTGAAAGCGCCCCGGATCACCTCGGGATATACGAAGCGGCGTTTTCATCCCGTGCTGAAGACCTGGCGGCCTCACCTTGCGATCGACTACGGGGCACCGACGGGAACCCCGGTGATGACGACGGCTTCGGGCGTCGTCACATTCGTCGGAAGGGGTCGCGGCGAAGGCAACTATGTGCGGGTCCGTCACAATCTGAAGACCGAGACCTACTATCTTCACCTTTCGAGATTTGCCGATGGGATACGGAAGGGGACGAAGGTCGAGCAGGGGGACGTCATCGGTTACGTGGGCGCGACGGGGCTGGCCACGGCGCCGCATCTCGACTACCGGGTTCGTCAGGACGGCCGCTTCATCAATCCGCTGGAGCTTCGCTCGGTGACGCCGGATCCGCTGAGTGGCAGGCAGCTCGCGACATTTCTGGCTTCAGTCGAGAAACTGCTTCCGGTACTCGACCGACCGGTCGAGCCGGGCGACGAGCTCGAAGGCACCCATCTCGCTTCCATAGCGACTCGATGACTAAGTTACTGGTGCGGGCGCCGATTCGCGCCGATCTCGCCGGGGGTACGCTCGACCTGTGGCCGCTCAGCGTTTTTCATCCGGGTGCCCGGACGATCAACGTGGCCATCTCCCGGCACGTCGAATGTGAGGTCACGACCCTCAGCGATTCCGCGATCGAGATCGCGCTTCTGGATACCGATTACCGCCAGAAGTACGAATCGCTGACCGACGTCTCGAAGGATCCGGCGGTCCGGCTGATTTACACGGTGCTCGAGCATTTCCGGATGACGGGGGTGAGAATCGCCACGCGGTCGGAAGCGCCGCGCGGTTCGGGTCTCGGTGCCTCGTCGGCTCTTGCGATCACGATCGCCCGGGCGCTCTCGGAAATTGCGGGAGACCCGCTCGAGGGGGAGCAGCTCATTCACACTGTGCGGGATCTCGAGACGCGCATGCTCGGAATCCCCGCAGGGATTCAGGATTACTACCCTCCGGTTTACGGCGGACTGTCCACTCTGAGGCTCGAAGCGGGCGGCGTCTCGCGCACGGCGCTCGATTTCCCGCTCGGGGATCTCGGCCGCTCGCTCATCGTTCACTACAGCGGTGTCTCGCATTTCTCGGGAACCAACAACTGGGAGATTTACAAGCGACACATCGACGGGGATCGGGCGGTGTGGGAGGGGATGGCGCGGATCGCAGCGACGGCGCATGCAATGGATCGGGCATTCGAGAGCCACGATCTGGAGGGAGCGGGCCGGCTTCTGACCGAGGAGTGGGAGAACCGGCGGACGCTCTTCAAGGGGGTGAGCACCCCCGAGGTCGATCGGATCATCGAGACCGGCCTGAAAGCGGGCGCTTTTGGTGCGAAAGTCTGCGGAGCAGGCGGCGGCGGGTGCGTCGTGATGATCGTCGACCCCGAAAAGCGAAAGAAGGTCGTTCGGGCGCTCGGGCGCGCGCCGGGAGAGACGCTCGATTTGGTTCCGGTTCCGTATGGTGTCGAGCTGATCTCGCCCGACGATTCGCTTGCATCGCGTCCGCGGAAATCGTGGAGCATCCGGCCCGGTGGCGACCTCGTCGACGAGCTCTGGTACGCCGAGGCGGGCGAGCAGGCTGTCCGGCCATTTGCGCTGGTCGATGCCCGGGTGGTCTTCGACGAGAGCCGGAAGGGGCTGGTTCACTCGATCCTTCGCACGTGGCTCGTTCCGATCGATGAAGCGAGGGAATCGCTCGTCTGGCAGGATGCCTCAACTCTGAAGAACCGGGCGGAACTGACGTCTTCGCGAGGATCTTCGCCGGACGCGCGGACGGTCCGGGCCGCGCATCATGCGGTCGAGGAGATCGGTCCCAATGCGCACGAGATGGTCCTCGAGAGGTCCCGCCTTCCCCTTTTCTACAACCCGGAGCTCGACATATTTTCCGAGCCCGACGAGTCTCGTGACGCATTCGAAGCACGATGCCGGGAGATTGCGACCGCGGCCGCGGAGGATGAGCTGTCGCGACTCGAGGCGACCCTTCGCCTGCGGATCGATCAGGTCCGCGAGCGCTACGACCGGGAGCGCGCCGAGGCTGAAAGTGACGGCGAAGAATCCGAGAGCCAGAAGCGGCAGGAGCCGATCCCATGGGGCCAGATCATCGTCGACATTCTCAAGGGGCGGCCAGCGACCCGTGTGAAAGGCGATCACACCGAGTCGGACGCCTGGGACAAGCTGCTCCAGCACGAACGAACATGGCGACGGGAACGCGAGCAGCTGCTCGAGGAGATCAGCAGGAAATCGAGCTCGATCGAAGAAGTCTCGCTTCAGGCGGACCCGAGTGCCACCAGAATCGAACGCGTTGCGATCGTCTGGGTCGAGTGACTCCGCTCCGATTCCGGGCTACGCCGGAAGAGCGTGGGTGTCCGGCTCGTAGTTGAGGAACCGGGTCACGTCGTTCCGGAAGACGAGCCGGAAGTCACCGATCGGACCGTTTCGCTGCTTGCCGATGATGATCTCGGCGATCCCCTTGTCCTCGGTGTCCTTGTGGTAGACCTCGTCGCGATAGATGAAGCAGACGAGGTCGGCGTCCTGCTCGATCGATCCCGACTCGCGAAGATCCGAAAGCTGCGGCCGGTGATCGCCGGTTCGCTGCTCCGGCCGGCGGGAAAGCTGAGACAGCGAGAGGAGCGGAACGTCGAGCTCCTTGGCGATCGCCTTGAGCCCGCGCGAGATCTGCGAGATCTCCTGGGTTCTCGATTCGATCTTCCCTCGTCCCGACATCAGCTGAAGGTAATCGACCATCACGATGTCGAGTCCAACCTCCATCTTCAGCCGCCGCGCTTTCGCCCGCATCTCGAGCGTGTCGATGATCGCCGTATCGTCGACGTAGATCGGCGAGCGTGCCAGTCGTGCCGATGCCTCGGCGAGCGACTGCCAGTTCTTCTCCGAGAGGATCCCGGCGCGGATCAGCTGGGACGAGACGCCTGCGACGGACGAAAGGAGGCGAAGTCCGATCTGCTCCTTCGACATCTCCAGCGAAAAGATTCCGACCGAATGCGTTTCGCGCGAACCGGTTTTCGGAGGAACCGCCATCGCCTCCGCCATGTTGAGCATGAACGAGGTCTTTCCCATCGAAGGCCGAGCCGCAAGGATGATCAGATCCTGCTTCTGGAACCCGGAGGTGAACTCGTCGAAGCGGGCGTAGCCGGTCGAGATACCGGTGACGAGCCGCGTGTTCTTCGAGAGCTGCTCGATCGCCTCCATGTTGAACCGGGTGATCTGATCGAGCCGCGCAAAGCCGCGCTCGGCACCCTCCTGCGCAATTTCGTAGAGGTCTTTCTCCGCGATGCTGAGGACGTCATTCGACTCGCCAGGTGCATCGAGGGCGGCCTTCATCACCTTGTTGCCCATCAGGATGAGCCGCCGCAGAGTCGACTTCTCCTTGACGATCCGGGCGTAACGCTCGGCGTTGGCCACGTCCGGGATTCCGTCGACGAGCGACGAGACGTACGCCGGGCCGCCAGCCTGATCGAGCTTGCCCCGGCGGAGAAGCTCCTCCTTGAGCGTGATGATGTCGATCTCACGACTCCCGGTTGCGAGAATCGTCATCGCGCTGAAGATCACGCGATGCGCATCGCGATAAAAGTCGTTCTCGTCGATGGTTCCGATCACTCGGTAATAGGCGTGGTTGTCGATCAGAATCGACCCGAGGACACTCCGCTCCGCCTCGGGATTCTGCGGCAGAGGTTTGTCCAGAGCTACATCGATTTGGGCAACGGACATCAGTGATGATCTCGAACGGGTTCGTATTCTCTTCGCACTTCGGTAGATGATCTCATTTTCCACAGGTTTTCAACAGAGTTTCCGCAGTTCGTGATTTCATCCTGTGGCGAGGATTTTGGGGCCCGGCCCTCGCTTTCCGCAGATGTCGGGAAACCGTACGAAGACCCCTTGACGTGGAAATCTGGCTCGACCGATGCTTCGACCGAGCACGGTGATTCGAGTCGGACCAGCGGGTTGGAGCTACAAGGACTGGGAGGGTCCCGTCTATCCTTCGCCCGTTCCGCGAGGGTTCGACCGGCTCGGCTGGATCGTTGACCACTTCGACACGGTCGAGGTGAATTCGACGTTCTATCGCACCCCGGCGGTGAGCGCTGCAGGGTCATGGGCCGAGCGCATCGAACCGAATCCGCGGTTCGAGATGACATTGAAGCTGCAGAGGGAGCTCACCCACGAGAAGAGCTGGAATGCCGGCGAAGCGAAGCGGTTCCGGGCGTTTCTCGGTCCCCTGGAGGAGAGTGGCCGGCTCGGAGCGGTCCTGGCCCAGTTTCCCTGGAGCTTCCGATACGGGGCCGGCGCCTGTGAGCGGTTCGAGCGGATTCGCGAGGTGCTCGACGGGCTTCCTCTGGTGGTCGAGGTCCGGCACGACAGCTTCGATACCGAAGAGTTCCGGGAGCTGCTCCGCGAGAGGTCGATCGGACTCGCCAACATCGATCAGCCTCCCCACGATCACGCGCTCGAGCCGGCGGCTCACGTGACTTCGGGGGTCGCCTACATCAGGCTCCATGGGCGAAACCGGGAGAAGTGGTTCGACCACGAGGAAGCCTGGGAGCGATACGACTATCTCTATTCCCGCAACGAACTCGACGACTGGGTCGGGAAAGCGCGATCGCTCGAGGCCGAAAAGGTTTTCGTCATCACGAACAACCATTTTCGAGGGCAGAGCGTGGCGAATGCTCTGGAGATCAGGAAATCCCTCGGCGAGGAGATCGTGATCCCTCAAACCGTGGCAGAATACTATCCGGGGCGTTTCGAGGCGCGGCCGCGCGCTGAAGATGAGCGCGGCCAGATGCTTTTCAGGTTTTGATGACGACAGGCGTGGGACAATCACCCGGAAAGATGGCTGGGGAAGCGAAAGGGCCGGACAGCAGCCATCCGCTGCTCTTCGACCACTACGAGATCGTCGAGGTTCTCGGTGAGGGAGCCATGGGAACGGTGTATCTCGCCAGGGACATCAGACTCGGACGGAGAGCCGCCCTCAAGACCCTGAAGAAGGTGGCCGAGGCTCTTGGGCCCGACGACAGCCTCTCCGAAGAGTTCATGGCCCGGTTTCGGAGGGAGGCGGAGGTCTGTGGATCGCTGATCCACCCCAACATCGTCACGCTCTATGAAGTCGGCTACTCCCACCGCGAGATTCGCTACATGGCGATGGAGTTCGTGGAGGGGGAGTCGCTGCTCACGATCCTGAAGCGCCGGTCGAAGCTCGGTGTGCTGCAGGCCGCCGGAATCGGCCTCGACATACTCCGCGGCCTTGCCTATGCGCATCAGCGCGGCATCATTCATCGCGACATCAAGCCGGCCAACATTCTGGTCACCGACGATGGAAGGGCCAAAATCGCGGATTTCGGCGTCGCCCGTACTGTGCGCGAGGGCGCCACCTATGCAACCAAGGCGGGACAGCTCCTCGGAACGCCGTACTACATGTCACCCGAAGTCGTGGCGGGAAAGTCGGCAGACGAGCGATCGGACCTCTTCTCGGTGGGCGTGCTGCTCTACGAGATGTGGAGCGGAAAGCGGCCTTTCGAAGGCGAGTCGGTCATGGACGTTCTCTATGACGTGGTGAATCGAGAGCCTTCACCGATTACGGTCGTGGCTCCCGATATCCCGAAGTGGTGCGAGCACTTTCTCAGTCGAATGATCTCGAAATCGCCAGCGACACGATTCATTTCCGCCGCGAGCGCCGCACAGGAGCTCGAGCGTCTGATCAATCTCCATCGGGCGAACGAGGGGGAGTCGGAGCCAGTGGAGAGCTTCACCACGCCGGCGAGTCCCGAAGACACCCCGACGACGCGGCTGGGCGGACCGAAGTTCAGCTGGACCCGCCTGAGGATTCTCCACGTGCCACGCGGTCTGGCGATCGGCCTGATCGCGGTTCTGCTGTGTGCCCTCTTCCTCCTTCCCGTCGTCCTTCGAGAGGAGGACCCCGCGGGATTCCCGCTGGTGCCGGATGCCCGGAGAGAATTCGCTGAGAAGGAAGAGCTTCTGAGGAAAGCCCAGATCCTGCACGACGCCGGCGCCTACGCGCAGAGTCTCGAGGTGTACGACGAGATCCTCGACAAATATCCGAACACGCCGTCAGCGATCGAGGGGAGAAAGCAGGTTCTCGACCGCCTGTTTCCCCTCGACGACAACCGGTAGGGACGCGGGCGTTTGAGACGAGTCGTCGTCGGAACGGCCGGCCATATCGATCACGGGAAGACGGCGCTGGTCGGGGCGCTGACCGGGATCGATACCGACAGGCTCCCCGAGGAAAAACGGCGCGGGATCACGATCGACCTCGGGTTTGCGCGTTTGCTCGCCGATGACGTGCAGTTGAGCCTGATCGACGTCCCCGGCCACGAGCGGTTCGTCCGAAACATGCTCGCCGGCGCCTCGGGGATCGATGCGGTGCTGCTCGTCGTCGCAGCGGACGAGTCGGTGGCACCGCAGACCGTGGAGCATTTCGAGATCTGCCGGCTGCTCGGGGTGGAGCGAGGGGTCATCGCAATCACCAAGGCGGACAGGGCGACCGCGGACATGATCGAGCTCGTACAGCTCGAGCTCGCTGAGCTCGTCGCCGGCACTCCGCTCGAAAGCGCGCCGGTGATCGTGACGAGCTCGAAGGAAGGGCGCGGCATCGAACAATTGAGGGAGGAGCTCATTCGTCTGGTTCCCCCGGAGGAGGCGGAGACGGATGATCGCGTCTTCCGGCTCCCTGTGGATCGAGCCTTCACGATCCGTGGATTCGGAACCGTCGTGACCGGTACGGTCGCGTCGGGCTCGTTTGCCGCGGGATCGAACCTCGTCGTCATGCCGGAGGCGCTTCAGTCGAGGGTCCGCCGGATCGAGATTCACGGCTCCGAGCGCGACCGCGCGGTTGCGGGGGACCGGGCCTCGCTGAATCTTCCCGACCTGGAGGTTCGCGATGTTCAACGGGGAGTACAGCTCGTCGAGCCGGGAACGCTGCGGCCATCGCGTCTTCTGACCGTCGAGCTCGACCTCCTCCCGGCTGCGGCAGCTCTCAAAGACGGCGTCCGGGTCCGCGTTCATCATTTGACGATCGAGGCGATCGGGCGCGTGCGGTTGCGCGCGAAGAAGCGGCTCGAGCCCGGGGAGAGAGAGATCGCCCGGATCCATCTCGACCGGCCGGTGACCGCGGTCGCAGGCGACCGGTTCGTGATCCGGACGTACTCTCCCGCACGGACCATTGGTGGGGGAGTGATCCTCGATCCGCATTTGCCGCGGGGAGGGCGGAAGTTCTCGGTCGCGGACGTTCGTCAGCTCGCGGGCGCATCGGTCGTGGAGAGAGCCGGATGGATGGCGCGAAGAATGGGAGCGCGCGGAATCACGCTCGAGGATCTCGTTGCGGTGACCGGCCTCAAGCGCGATCGCATCGGGCGGGAGCTCGCTCCGGGCGGAATGCTGATCCCGATCGGCGACCGGTGGCTCGATCCGGGCGCCATCGACGATCTCGACGCGCGTGTCGTGAAAAGCCTCGAGGAGTTCTTCGCGTCGACTCCGCTCTCGACCGGAATGCCGCGCCGCGAGCTCGTTCAGAAGACCTTTCCCGCGGGTCTCGCCGTGGACGCCGGGGCCGCGCTTCTCGAGCGGCTCCGTCAGCGAGGACGCATCACGATCGAGGGGGATGTCGTCGATCTGCCGGGTCGCGAGAAGCGTCCGGAGGGCGTGGAGGGATCGATCGCGGACCGGGTGGAGGCGTGCTTTTCGGATGCCGGGCTGGCCCCTCCGGGTCTGCGCGAGGTCCAGGACGAGGTGGGCCACAAGCCGAAAGTCGTTGAAGGCGTTCTCGGGTTTCTTCTGAAGGAAGGGACGCTCGTCCGGCTCGCCGACGGTCTCTGGGTACACCGCGACGCTCTCGATTCGGCCGCCGCCAGGGTCCGGGAGCACCGGGGAGAAACGCACGACGTCGCCTGGTTCAAGGACCTGTTCGGTCTGACGCGCAAGGTCGGCATCCCGTTGCTCGAATGGTTCGACGCGAACGGGGTGACGAAGCGCGTCGGGGATCAGCGCACGATCCTGTAGAGGGCATCCGGGCAGATGACCCCAGCGGTGAGGGTTGGGACGTGGAAATCGAAAAAACGAAGGCGCGACCCTTCCTTCCCCGCTTCACAGCATCCGAATCGAATGCTTCGTTCCACTTTAACTCGCGCCGCCCTCCCGGCCGGAGCCCGGCCTATGATTTAGGCGATAACCCCGTAACGCTCACGGAAACGCGACAAGATGAGTATCAGGCTCCGCGACTGGAGGGATATCCCCGAGCCGCAGAGTGAACGCGTGCGGTGCGCAGGGAGGCGTCCCTGCGCACCGGGGGGTCTCAATTGAAGAGCGAATAGAGCAGCAGATTGGGAGAGCCACTCCCTGCATCAATCACCGCACCGGCCGTGGCGGCGTTCGTGATTGCCTCCGAAACGGTGGCTGGGGAGGCAGTCGGGTTGTTCTGCAGGTAGAGCGCCGCGGCGCCCACAACGTGCGGTGTCGCCATGGACGTGCCGCTGATCGTGTTGGTCTGGGTATCCGTGAGGAACCAGGCGGAAGTGATTCCGGAGCCGGGCGCGAAGATGTCCAGGCAACTTCCGGTGTTCGAGTACGAGGCACGGAAGTCTGTCTTCTCCGTGGCCCCGACGGTCATGGCGGCGGGCGTACGCGCGGGAGAGTAATTACAGGCGTCCTCGTCATCGTTGCCCGCAGCGACTCCGTAGAAGACGCCATCATTGATCGAGTTCGTGACGGCGGAGTCGAGTGCGGAAGAGATACCGCCGCCCAGACTCATGTTCGCAACCGCGGGGGCACCTGCAGGATGATCTCCGGTCACCCAATCGACACCGGCGATCACGTCGGAATTGAGGCCGATACCTGTACAACCGAGGACCCGGACCGGTACGATCGTGACCGATTTGGCGACTCCGTACGTCGCACCCCCCACGGTTCCGGCCACATGAGTGCCATGGCCGTTGCAGTCGTCGGTGACGAGATTCAGGCCGGCGGCATATCCGCGGATGACGCGGCCGCCGAACTCTGTGTGCGTGCTCCTCACTCCGGTGTCAATGATGTACGCCTTCACGCCAAGACCGGTGGAGTTGTAGGTGTAGGAACCGTTGAGCGGGAGGCTACGCTGATCGATCCGGTCGAGCCCCCATGTGGCATTTGTCTGGGTTGCGACGAGCGACACTTCCATGTCATTTTCGATCCAGGCAACGTTCGGATTCTGACTCAGGGCCGTGACGGCGGCAGGTGCGAGTGTTGCGGAAAAACCCTTGATTGCGTGCTCGTAAACGTGGGAAATACGGGCCCCATGAGTTGAGGCGAGACTCTGTGCTGTGGCCCGGGTATCGACCACGTCGTCCTTCAGGACGACGATATAGCGGTCGGGAATGATCTTCCCGGCGGCCACCGGTGCGGCAACGACAGCCGTTGCCGTCAAAAGGGTCAGAATTCCGATGACGAGAGCCTTCATGAAGTCCTCCTTCAGAGATCGAAAATAAAATTTGAAAGTTTGAAAGTTAGGAAAGTGTAAAAAGTGTCGAAAGTGTAACAGGAGAGCAGATGTGCCAGCAAGAGCGCCTTCAGTTCTCAATCCCGGACGGGAACCGAGGGCATTTGCCGGCCCTTGCCGAAACCCCATTGAGCAAACGCGCCCAGTCGTCATCCCGACCGAGGGATCGCAGCGAGCTCATGAGGCCCGGCGCTTTTCGCCTTCGGAATGGAAACTTTCGTAACATCTCTCCACCAGGAGCAGAATGCGTTTGAGCCCGGAAATACGCGAGGAACCGAAAAACGAAGGTGTGGCCCTCACTTCCGAGGGTATGACCGTCAATTTCCCCCAATTTCCCAATTTCCGGTCAAGCAGAGCCGCGCTTCCGGCAAAGAAGCACGGCGTAAAGTGGTTTCGTGATTTCTCCCGACGCGACCAGCGCCTTTTCTTTTTCGATCAGGCGGCGTATCAAAGGTTCACTTTCCGGCTTCAGCAGCTCAGCGCCGTTGAGACAGCAGAAGAGCGGGTGCAGGAGATTTCCCCAGTAGGGCTTGTAGTGAACGATTTCGAAGCGTTCGCGCAAAGCGGGAATGATCCGTGACGATCGAATCATTTCCGACGGATCCTCGAAGACCACGGGCGGTTTCGCCGGACGCAGCTTGAGTCGGTCATCCAACCTGTCGAATTCTTCGCGAACGGGTTTCATGTCCTCGTCCGTCCATTCGTCGCGCGAGGGCCCCACGAACTCATCGACATAGACGAGGCCGTGAGGTTTCAGCGACTTCTCGACCTCGGCGAGCAGCCGGTCAGGATCAGAAACGTGATGCAGAGATCCGTGGAAAAAGACGATGTCGTATCGATCGGGCGGCAACACGATTGAGTTGAAATCCGCCCGGCGATATCGAATGGCCCGGGCGCCTTCCTTGCGCGCGAGCTTTCTTGCCTTTTTCAGAGAAGCAGGCGAAATGTCGAAGGCCTCCATGCGCTCACAGATCCGTTGCTTGTAAACCACGTCCCGCTCGAGCTCACCCGTGCCGCAACCCACCGACAGCCCCAGCTTCAGAGGATGGTAAGCCCAACCGGCTTTCAATCCCTGAGTCGGATGAAGCCACGAAACGCCCGTAACCAGGCAGTTCACGTACTGGGAGATCAGCGGGTGCTGGGTCCAGTAAACAGATTCGGTCTGTTGCTGCTCATTCCAATGACGAGCCGCAATGGATTCCACGTTGTCCGCAGGCCCGAGGACTTCGCGCTTCCAGCGGCGGATGATCTCCGGGACGTACTTGCCGACCCCGCTGGCGCGTATCGCAGAGTTCAGGCCGCTGACAATCTGCTCACGCATTCCGAGTTGGCCTCACAGCCCCGCATTTTACCCTCGCGCGGTCGATCGAGTCGGGATCGACCGGGTCGCACCTTCGTTATTCGGTTCAGTCGCGCGAATGTAACCCTCGAAGTGCTTCACGGGGAACCGAGCCGTGGCGCGGGGAGAGAGGGCCAGACCTTCGGGAGAGAGGGCCAGACCTTCGTTATTCGGTTCAGTCACGCGAATGTGACCGTCGAAGTGCTTCACAGAAACCGATCCGGTCCTAGAATCGTCGCTTGTTGCTCCTGAGAGCCCCGAGAAGGGCGTGGAGAGAGGGCCAGACCTTCGTTATTCGGGGAGAGAGGGCCAGACCTTCGTTATTCGGTTCAGTCACGCGAATGTGACCGTCGAAGTGCTTCACAGAAACCGATTCGGTCCAGAATCGTCGCTTGTTGCTCGTGAGAGCCCCCAAAAGTGGTGTACGAGGGCCGGGCGACTCAGTGCAGCGTCGAGGATGCCCAGGTCAGGCACAGCTCGACAGTGGCGAGACGATTCAGAACGGCTGTCGGATGAGAACCTCGGGCGGCGGAAGGGGTGGGGCATGCGCGCGGAGGGTCGTGATGCATGAATCGATCAGATGGGCGAGGCCAGGGATCCGGTTTCTGTCCGTTTCCACCCGGCGGACGAGCGTCGAAACGTGCCCATAGCTCCGCAGCCCGAGAAGCGCCGCGATTTCGCGGAGCCGGCTGAGCGACTCGATCCTGGCCAGATGCGCGATGACCGCCCTTCCGGGATGCCCGCGCGTCGTGCGGATCTCGTCGAGGTCCGCATCCATCATCGCGGCCGCGGTCTCGGCCGTTTCCACGAGCTTGGGCCGGTCGACGTTGCGCTGCGGTGAGGGATGCTCGGTCGAGCGTGGCTCGGCGTCGATGAGCGTCTGCACTTTCGCGATGAACTCGGCTGATCCGAGGTAGATCTGGCCTTTGAGATGACTCCAGATCGATTCGTCGGACCCGACCTTGCGCTGCACGAACTCTCGATACGCATTCCGGGCCTCAGGCAGATCCCGATGGAAGTGGCGAACGATCGAGTCGGAGAGCCACCACGGCGCCCGCTCGAGCCCCGCACTCGCACGGTAACTCGACCACCGGTAGTCCTCGGGGCGCTCGACCATCCCGGCCCGCACGGGATTGAGAACGACGTAGCGCGCCGCCTCGAGCATCCAGGTTGCCTCGTCGACCAGATGCGCCTTGAACCGTCCCTGAAAGAGATGTCCGCATCGGTCGTACTTTCGGTTGGAATCCTGCGCGTAGCGCTGGTTGAGCCGCTGCATTCCGCGTGACAGCGTCGGCTCGGGTGTGGAGAGGAGGATGTGGTAGTGGTTGCCCATCAGGACCCAGGCGTGGATGCGCCAGTTGAAGAGCGCGACGACTCCGGCGAGGATGCCGAGAAACGACTCGCGGTCGTCATCATCGTGGAAGATCATCTCGCGGTTGTTCCCGCGCGATGTGACGTGCCACAGAGCGCCACGATGTTCGAGTCTGAGCGGTCGAGCCATGGAGAAACCATCCCTCGGTGAAAGGAAAAAAGTCCAACCGTTGACGGGAGTGGTTGCTTTTCTCCCTCGGAATGGAAACTTTCGTGACGTCTCTCTACGAGGGTTAGAATGCGTTTGAGCCCGAAATGCATCTCGAACCGACAATCGAAGGTGTGGCCCCCAATTCGCCGCAATTCGCCGAAGGTGTGGCCCCCAATTCGCCCCAATTCTCAATTGAAGGTGTGGCCCCAATTCTGACTCGGCGTGATGAGGTACGCTCGAGACGATGCCCTCAGAGAGAAAACTCGTGCGGAAGATCCTTGCCGGAGCATCTGATTCGAATATCCGGTTTGATGAACTGCGTTCTCTCCTGAAGCGGCTCGGTTTCAGCGAGCGAATTCGAGGCGGCATCACATTTTGCGAGAGATGGCGTTGCGGAGATCCTGAACCTGCAGCCGCGACGCGGAAGAGCGAAGGACTATCAGGTCAAACAGACGCGCGCCGTTCTGCTGAAGTACGGACTCGGTCGGAGAGGAACACGATGAGTGAGACTCCGAAGTACGAGATGATCATCTACTGGAGCGAGACCGACGATGCTTTCATCGTCGAGGTTCCCGAGCTGTCGGGTTGTATGGCGGATGGGGCGACGTACGAGGAGGCCGTCAGCAATGCGCAAATCGTGATCGCAGAGTGGCTCGAGACGGCTCGTGAGCTCGGACGAGACATTCCAGCTCCTCGGGGTCGTCTGATGTATGCCTAGCGAAGCGTTCCGCAGTGAGAGTCATACCCGCCCGCGGTTAAGCGAAAACTCGCATCCGGGCCTCGAAACCGGGTGAATCTGAACAACGTCAGGCGAGCCAGAAAGTTAGGCCGAAATCGCGTCGGACCAACGCGAACAACATCTTCAGGTGGTATCGGGCGTCGGAGGGGCGGTACACGCAAGCGGATCCATTCAGGTTGGAGGTAGGGAAACAGCCACACCGGGTCCGGGCAATCTGGTGGGAAATGGTCTCTGTGACGCTCCACCGCCAGACCCGCTTCCTCCAGGATTCGTGGAAACGCAAGTCCCAGATTGCGGTCGGTGAAGAACGTGAAGTTCACGCAGAGCGCTCGAAGATGATCGCCTCTTCGACGGCTTCGGAGCTGATCTCGTAGTCAGCCGCAACCTCATCAATACTTTCACCCGCATCGATCCGATCGAGCAGTGTGCGGGTGGAAATGAAGGCGCGGCTGATTACCGGCCTACCAAAAGAGATCTCAGGATCGATCAGAATCGGCTTTGCGTCGATCTGCTCCGCAACCATGAATGGATAGAGACGAACGGGGAGACGCAACTCGCCCCACTCGACCCGCTGCAGATGAGTGTCAAACATCCGGCGCATCGCGAGCTGTCCCGACGCGGACAGGTTGATGAGCCCTCCGTATCGATCGAGGAAAATCTCACCCCCAGCGGTGCAGAGCTCCTGGCGAAGCAGGAGATTCTCGATGGAAAGCTCCTTCTCTGCCCACGACAGCGCCTGGCGAACAGCCACTAATGGGACGCCATGTTCCGTGCGGAGCGATCGCAAAACCGGGGCTTCGATCAGATTTGCGAACGAAAGCGTCGGAGGCCGCCGACGGGCCGGTCTGAGAACCGGCTGAAACTCCGCTTTTCCCTGCGTCGTCTCGTACTGCCGACCGATGAACCACGACGAGCCACCAGCCGGCCAGAAAGCTTACATTCCCGGTTCGAGCCGGGGAAAGAGCTGCCGTATCGTCTGATAACGTTAGAGCCAGGCCATGCAACGTCTTCTGAAAAGGTTCCGACGGGAAACGTCTCCGGTTCGCGAGTTTCTGAGAACCGAAGCCGCTTCAGGAGTCCTGCTCGGCGTTGCAACGATACTCGCTCTGGTGATGGCCAACAGTCCGCTCGCCGGAGCATACAGGTCCTTTCTCGACACACCGGTAATCGTGGGAATCGGGGCGATTGTCATCGACAAACCCCTGCTGCTGTGGATCAACGACGGTCTGATGGCGATTTTCTTTCTGATCGTCGGACTCGAGATCAAACGGGAGATAAAGTACGGCGAGCTGTCGAGTGTGAAGTCGGCAACCCTCCCTCTCGCCTGTGCCGCTGGCGGAGCAATGGTTCCCGCTCTGATCTACCTCGCTTTCAATCCCTCATCGCCAGCCGCGCGTGGCTGGGCGATTCCGATGGCAACCGACATCGCCTTCGCGGTCGGTGTTCTCGCGCTGCTCGGGACTCGGGTTCCCTCGTGGGCGAAGCTGCTGCTTCTGGCCACGGCGGTGGTTGACGACCTGATCGCGGTCATCGTCATCGCGCTCTTCTACACCAGCGAGCTGAAAACCGAGGCTCTGCTGCTGGCGACAGGCGCAGTCGGGATCCTGATCATTCTGAATTCACTGAATGTCAGAAACCTCTGGCCATATCTTCTGGTGGGTGGGGGGCTCTGGGTTGCCGTTCTCAAATCGGGTATCCATGCGACTCTGGCGGGCGTCGTCCTCGGGTTTTTGATCCCGGCAATGGCGAAAAAACAGCGCGCGCTCACCGACAACGAAGCTGCGCTACTCCAACAGATCGGATCGCGAACGGACGAAGAAACCAATCTCCAGAAGGAGCACCGCCAGCAGAGACTCGAGCGTCTCGAAGATCTCGTCGTCGAGTCCGGCTCTCCGCTTCACCGTCTCGAGCACAAACTTCATCCTGTCGTCGCATTCTTGGTGATTCCGATTTTCGCTTTCGCGAACGCCGGCCTCACACTGGACGTGCAGACACTGACCTCCGCTCTGGCGGCTCCGATCTCACTCGGCATCATCGTCGGGCTCTTCCTCGGCAAACAGCTCGGCGTATTCACCGTGGCGTACCTCGCGATCAGGCTCGGTCTGACTCCCCTTCGCCCGGACCGTGACACGCTGATCTGGATTTACGGCCTCTCACTCCTCGCGGGGATAGGATTCACCATGTCTCTGTTCATCGGGGGTCTCGCCTTTGACGATCCGGGACGTTTCGAGCAGGCCAAAATCGGTATCCTGGCCGGCTCGCTTCTCAGCGGTGTTTCCGGTTTTCTCCTGCTGAGAACCCGCTCGCCGCGAGCTCCGGAGACCAGCGCCGACTGAACCGCGTTGAGGCCGCCGGCGGGAAGCTGGGGTCAGAGCCAGACGGGCTGTTGCCGCTACCGGTGTGCAATCGGGCACTTCTCGATTTTTCCCGGCGAATCCAATAGAGTCGCCGCGAGAAAGGAGTTGCCCGACAGATGAAATTCGAGCGTTTCGGCAAGGTTCCGGAGGGGTCCGTAATCTCGGCGGATGGAAAGAAAATCACCGTTCCGGACGACCCGATCATCCCGTTCATCGAAGGGGACGGCACCGGCCCCGACATCTGGCGCGCAACCCGTCACGTTCTCGACGGCGCCGTCGAAAAGGTCTACTCCGGCAGGAAGAGAATCGCCTGGTTCGAGGTGTACGGCGGCGAGAAGGCGAACGAGAAATTCGGAGAATGGCTTCCGGAAGAGACTCTCGACGCGGTCCGGCACTTCAAGGTCGCGATCAAGGGCCCGCTGACGACGCCGGTCGGTGGCGGCATCCGCTCGCTCAACGTCACCCTCCGCCAGGTTCTCGATCTCTACGCGTGCGTCCGCCCGGTGCGCTACTTCGGCGGCGTCCCGTCGCCCGTCGCCGAGCCGGAGAAGGTCGACATGGTGATCTTTCGCGAGAACACGGAGGACGTTTACGCCGGGATCGAATGGAAGGCCGGCTCCGAGGAAGCAAGTAAGATCCGCGATTTCATTCGAGACATGGGGAAGGAGATTCGCGAAGGATCGGCGATCGGAATCAAGCCGGTCTCGGAGTTCGGATCGAAGCGTCTCGTGAAAAAGGCGATCGAGTACGCGATCGCGAACGGCCGCGATTCGGTGACGCTGGTCCACAAGGGCAACATCATGAAGTTCACCGAGGGGGCCTTCAAGGACTGGGGATACGAGGTGGCGGAGGAGGAGTTCGGCGATCGGACCGTGACGGAAGCGGATCTCTGGGACAAGCACGACGGCAAAGCGCCTGCGGGGAAGATCATCATCAAGGACAGGATTGCCGATGCGATGTTCCAGCAGATTCTTCTGCGGCCGGCGGAGTATTCGATCATCGCGACGACGAATCTGAACGGCGACTATCTCTCCGACGCACTCGCGGCGCAGGTCGGCGGACTCGGAATGGCGCCGGGATCGAACGAATCGAACGAGGTCGCGTTTTTCGAGGCGACCCACGGCACCGCGCCGAAGTACGC
This sequence comes from Acidobacteriota bacterium, assembly GCA_019347945.1. Lineage (NCBI taxonomy): Bacteria > Pseudomonadati > Acidobacteriota > Acidobacteriota bacterium. The sequence goes on from JAHWKK010000007.1 coordinate 117,981, forward strand.
CGGGCAGGACAAGGTCAATCCCGGCTCGCTGATCCTCTCAGGAGTCATGATGCTGCGGCACCTCGGCTGGAACGAGGCCGCTTCCGCCGTCGAGGAAGCTCTCGGCCGGACGATTCAGGAGAAGCGTGTCACCTACGATCTCGAGAGGCAGATGAGCGGAGCCACGCTGTTGTCGACGTCGGAGTTCGGCAAGGCGATCGTCGACAACATCGGCTGATGTAGATGCGCAAAATCATCCACGTCGACATGGATGCGTTCTATGCATCGGTCGAACAGCGGGATGACCCTTCGTTGGCGGGGAGGCCGGTGGTGGTCGGTGCGAATGCGCCCCGGGGGGTAGTCGCCGCCGCGTCCTACGAAGCGAGGGCTTTCGGCGTCCGGTCCGCGATGCCGTCGGTTCGCGCCGCGCGACTCTGTCCGGACGCGGTGTGGATTCGACCGCGGTTCGATCGCTACCGCGAGGTCTCGTTGCAGATTCGTGAGATCTTCGAGCGTCACACAGATCTGATCGAGCCGCTCGGCCTCGACGAGGCTTACCTCGACGTGACCGTCGAAAAGACCGGAATCGCAACGGCTACCGAGACCGCGGAGGTCATCCGGCGAGAGATCCGGGAGACGACCGGCCTCACCGCCTCCGCGGGCGTCGCGGCCAACAAGTTCCTCGCGAAGATCGCGTCGGACTGGAAAAAGCCCGACGGCCTGTTCGTGATCAAACCGCATCAGGTCGAGCGATTTCTCGAGCACCTCGACGTCCGCAGGCTGCCGGGAGTCGGACGGAAGACCGAAGAGCGCCTGAAAAGCATGAACATTCTCGAGGTACGTCATCTGCGCGAGCTCGACGAGGATGAGCTGACCGAACGCTTCGGAAGTTTCGGCAGGCGGCTGTGGCAACTGGCGCGCGGCATCGATGACCGCCCGGTCAATCCATCGCGCATCCGGAAGTCGATGTCGTCCGAGAACACCTACTCGCGGGACCTCACTCTCGAAGAAGTGAGGGAAACGATGAACCGGGAGATTGACCGGGTCTGGAGCTGGGGCGAGAAGCGCGGCATGTTCGGCCGGACGATCGTGGTCAAGCTCCGGTCAGCCGACTTCACGACGCTCACCCGACAGTCGACGCGTTGCGATCCGCCGGCGACGCTCGAGGAGTTCCGGTCGCGGGCGCAGGAACTGCTCGGAGCGTTTCCCTTCGGACCGGAAACCAGGTTCCGTCTGGCGGGGGTGGGGATGAGCGGGTTCGACGAGGCGCTCGACCCCCAGGAGCCCCTTCCATTCGAGCGCCGCGAGGATCATCATCAGGTCGGAGAGGATCATGGCGAAGGACGCGGCGAGGAGTTTCATCGCGACGATCGAGAAGATCCGCGAAGGGAAGTCGCGCTGACGAAGCGCCCGGAATGATCACGGCTCTCGTCACCGTCGCCGGGGTGCTTGTTCCGTCGGCGCTGCTCGCATTTCTGGTTCACAGGCTTCTCGTTCCCGTTTCGCGGACGACGTTCTTCCTTGCACTCGGTATCGCGCTCGTCGCTGTGAGCCCGGGTCTGGTGCCCGACCGTGTTCCGGTGCCGCTCGATGAAGTGATGCGAGGGTACCCATTTCGCGGCGTCGTCGGTGAGGTATCGCCCCGAAACGCTTTGACGAATGACACGGTCAAGCTCTTTCTTCCGTGGTATTCGGCGGCTCGGGATCAGATGCTCGATGGCGATCTGCCGTTATGGAATCCGTGGTCGTTCGCAGGGTATCCGCTTCTGGCGAATGGTGAAGCCGCTCCGCTTTCGCCCTTTTTTCTGGCGACTCTGTTCGTGCCGCTGCCCGAGCAGATCGTAGCGATGGCCGGCGTGAAGGTGTTCGTCGCCTTTCTCTTCGGGGCGCTCTTTCTGATGCGACTCGGAGCCAGCCGGTGGGCGGCGTGGTTCGGTTCGGCAGCATTCGCACTTTCGACCTATCAGTTCGTCTACCTCTACTACAGCGCAGCGACTGTGTCGGCTCTTCTTCCGGCGGTTGCCCTCGGTTTGCTCCTCATTCTCGAGGATCCGGGCCGCAGGTCGATCTCGTTCTTTGCCGTAACCGTGGCCGTCGCCATGTCCTCCGGACATCCGGAGAGCGTGCTCCACATGATCATCGGCGGACTGATCGTGATCGCCGCGGTGTTGATTCGGGGAGGGCTGCCGGACGTGCGGCGATCGTTTCTGCTGATCACAGGGGGAGCGATTCTCGGTCTCGCTTTCTCGGCGATCGCCTGGGTTCCGGTGGCGGAGCAGGTGGCACAAAGCCAGCGTCTCGGAGAGATTGCGAGCCATCGTGAAATGAACCAGTCGTTTTCCGGGCTTGCGGGCTGGGCGCTCATCACGCCGGACGCGTTTGGAAATCCGGCGAGAGGCACCTGGGCGTGGAAGTACAACTATCCGGGCGTTGCATCGTCCTACGTCGGCTCGATCGTTCTGTGTCTCGTTCCACTGGCGATCTTCATCCGGAACGCGGGAGCTGTTCCGAGGACGCTCGCGATCGGAGCGGTGCTCACCTGGCTCTCGGCGATGAAGTGGACCTTTGTCGGATATCTGTCAGAGATTCCTCCGCTATCACTCGTCGGAAATGACAAACTCCGCTTCGTCTCGGTGTTTCTCGCCGCGGCGGCTGCCGCGCTGATTCTCGACCGTCTTCGTGCTCTGCGTGCATTGCCGGCATTCGCTCTGGCGGCGCTCGTCTTCAACGCGGGGTGGCTCGCGATCGCGCTTCAGTACTTTCCGGATCGGCTCGGCCCGTACGCCCTGATCGGCCCCGCTGCCGTGATCGGGTTTGGGCTCGTGGCCTGGAGATGGGCGTCGTATTCGTGCGTCATCGCTTTCTTTCTGATCGTCGTCGAGCTTGCCGTTCTCAATCTCCCGTTCAACGCAACGGCGGAGACCCGCTACTACGCTCCACCGGTTCCGATGATCGACCGGTTGCACGCTCTCGCTCCGGAGGAACCTTTCAGAGTCGCCGGCCTCGACTGGACTTTTCTCCCGAACACCTCCGCGATCTACCGGCTGGAGGACGTGAGAGGGAGTGATCCGATGGCGTGGCAGCCGTACGTCGAGTTTTTCGCTGATGCATCGGTTCCGACCGAGGGCGCCGATCTTAGGAGGATCATCGACCCGGCTCATCCGCACCTCGATCTTCTCGGTGTCCGGTTCCTTCTGGCGGACCCGGAGCAGAGTGCCGGCGAGGGATGGCGGCTGGTGTACGAAGGGGCCGACGGCCGGCTGTACGAGAATGAGCAGTGGAAGCGGAGGTTCTTCGAGGTCGAAGAGGGCGCGGCGGCGACGGCGCGACGCCCCGCGATTCGTTCGCTCTGGACTTCACAGACGAGGCCGGGACGGTTTCGCCTGACGGTCGATGCGGAGCGCCATGCGCTCATCGGATCATCTCAGCCGGATCTACCCGGCTGGAGGGTCCGGGTCGACGGGCAGCCGGCCGGCCTCGTCGATTTGGCAGAACCGTTCGTCGCATTCCGGGTTCCAGCGGGGATGTCCCGGGTGGTCGTCGATTACCAGCCGACCTCAGTGTGGTTGAGCGCCTGGATCTCAGTGCTGAGCCTGCTGGGATGGTTTCTCTGGTTCAGAACCCGGGTCAGTCCGAGGGCGCGAAGCGACGGATCATAAACGAATGTTTGATCTCTCGCGAAAACCCACTTCCTCGTTATCCGGAGCCATTTGAACGGCACAATGCCCCGGTGAAGCGGGAACGAAAACCGGAGCCCGCAAAACTCCGCATCCCATACTCAAGCCGACGTCGTCCCGAGCGGGCGGTCGGGTGGGCAAGCGAGGGACCTTGTAGGGTGGGACATCAGGCCAAGCGAAGCGCTGCAAGTGGGTCGAAGTCCAACAATTTCGTGGTCGTTTCATTAGAAGCCGCCGAAGGACGCCGAAGGATCTGGTGGCAGGCTCGTGAATGAATGATGCGGAGAGGCATCACGTCGATTCACGACCCACCCCCGGATTCTTCACCCGCGCTGCGCCGGGCTCAGAACGACGAATTGTCGTGGCTGAAGCCGAGCCCGCGGAGCCGCTCGCGTACGGCCGGATCGCCGACGGTCTCGACGAACCGGCGGACCGGCGCGCGATCGATGCGAGAGCGCGCGACGGCGAAATCGTAACGTTCGTCGCCGATCGGGATGAACCCGAGGCCGGACGATCGGGCGACCGTCTCGATACAGACGCCCCAGTCGGCCCGTCGCTGGGCGACGGCGCTCGCCACCGCTTCATGTGATTTCGGCTCGACCCAGTACCCGGCCGGACGGGCACCCTCCAGAATGCGGTCGATGAGCGCTCGCGTACCGCTCCCCCGGTTGCGATTGATCATCACGAGCCCGGCCGAAGATCGGATTACGTTCGTCGCCTCATCGAGGCTCCGGCCTTCGAAGCGTTCATCGTCCTCGCGAAACGCGATTCCCTGAACGCGGACGTAGCCGTGGATCAGCTCGATCGTATCGTCGACGAAGGGTGCGTTGTAGGAACCGGTCGCGGGATCCCACAGATGGATCCCCGCGAGATCGCACTCTCCGCGCTTCACCGCTTCGAGACCGGCCGAGCTTCCCGCGGCGATCGAGCGCGTGCTGAAACCGGCCCCGCGGAGCGTCGCGAGGATCTCGTCGAGCCCGCGGCACTGGCTGCCGATCACGACGAGATCGACCGGTTCGATCTCTTCCGAGAGGAGAGTGGCTTCGAGGATCTCGCCCTTCTCGACGAGCTCCTGGTGGCGGTCGATCCGGACGAAGGCGTCCGCATGGCTGAACGTCGTGACCGAACCGGATCCCTTCCCGATCGGCCACGCGATCGGCGGCTCCTCGGGGTCGGTCGACGGCACGAGCATCACGAGAACGAACTCGGTGCGCCCCTTGTCGGAGATTATCCTGAACGGTGCACGAGCCGTAATTCTTCGTCCGGGCTTGCGGCGCCGTCCCGTCATCCGCGCGATCAGTGGTGCTACGAATTCATGGAAGGTGAAGATCGCCGAAGTGGGGAAACCGGGAAGGACGACGACGGGCTTTTCGTGATGGAGCGCGAGGCAGACCGGTTTGCCGGGCTTGAGCGCCACGCCGTGGACGACGAGGCCGGGATCGAGCTCGGCAGCGATCCGATAGGAGATGTCGCCGGCGCCCTTCGAGGTTCCGCCGGACATCAGAACGATGTCGTGATCGCAGAGCGCGCCGTGGACCATCTCTCTCAGTTGGTCTGCCTTGTCGGGACAGATTCCGAGCCGGTGCGGCTCTCCTCCCGCTTCGCGTACCGCTTCGGCGAGAATCCACGAGTTGCTGTCGATGATCCTTCCTGGTGTGAGAATCTCGTCGCTCGATGGATCGACGAGCTCGTCGCCGGTCGAGATGATGGCGACTCGTGGCTTCGCGAACACCGGAACCCGAGTGTGGCCGGTCGACGCCAGAACGCCGATCTCGCGCGCGGTCAGCAGACGGCTTGCATGCGCGATCGTTTCTCCCTGGCTGATGTCGGTACCGGCGAACGTGACGTTCCCTCCGGGGACGACCGCTCGGGAAACCTCGAGCTCTGCGCCCTCCCGGTTCGTGTGCTCGACCATGACGACGGCGTTCGCGCCGCGCGGAAGCGGTGCGCCCGTCGCAATCGGGAGGGCTTCCCCCTGCCGGACTTCGTGCCGCGGCAGTTGCCCCGGAGCCGAAGCCTCGATCGTGACGCGAAGTCTGCGAGGCTCGGTCTCGCTCGCTTCCCACGTATCCTCCGATCGGACGGCGAATCCGTCGACGTTGCTCCGATCGAACGAGGTCACATTCACCGGCGAGCGGAGATCCTCCGCCAGAACCCGTCCGGAAGCCGACTCGAGCGCGACCGTCTCGGCACGAGGCGCGAGGTGGGCGGTTGCCAGGTCGTACCTCCGATGCGCTTCCTCCACATCGATGACGTCGAGAAACTGTTCCTGATCAATGGTCATAGAGGTAAACCTCGATCGAGGAGCCGACGGGATGGCCTTCGCTGTCGGCGGAGACCAGCGCGAATCCGTCGGCTCGGGTCGTGGTCGAAAGGATCGATGCACCCGCCGAGGCGATCGGCTCGGCGGTGTCTCCCTCGATTTTCAATCGGACGTAGTCGACACGACCCGGTTCGGAGACGATCTTACGCCCGAGAGTTCTGGTGACCCTCCGGTAGGGTAACCAAGAATTCCGTCCGCCCAGGCGACGAATCGTCCTCCCAGCCAATAGATCGTACGCGCAGAGGCATGAAACGGGATTTCCCGGAAGAAGGAAAACGATCCGGTTGCCGACAGTTCCGAAGCCGGTGGGCGATGCGGGACGCATTGCGATTCCGTGGACCGCGAGCTCTCCGAGCTCGGCCACGAGTTGCGGGGCATGATCTTCGGTGCCCACCGACGAGCCGCCAGAAATCAGAATCACGTCTGCATTCGAGTTGCTGAGCGCATCCCGGAGAACATCCGCGTCGTCGGGAAGGATGCGCGATTGCGACACCTCTCCACCGTCGCGTTTCGCGAGCATTTCGAGCATGACCGAATTGCTCTCCCAGATCGATCCGGGGCGTGGCGGAGATCCGATCGGAAGGAGCTCGTCCCCCGTTGCGAGAATCTCGACTCTCGGCCTCCGGATGACCTCGGCGTGGTCGAGACCGATCGAGGCGATCATCGCGATGTCCTGGGGGCGCAGGATTCTCCCGGCCGCAAGAACGCGATCCCCCTCCCGGACGTCTTCCCCTTTGCGGCCGATGTGCCGGCCGGGAGTGACCGAGTCCTGGATCCGCACGCGACCGCCGGTCTCCTCCGCGATCTCGGCGACCACGACGGCATCGGCCCCATCCGGGATCGGTGCCCCGGTCATGATCCGGACGGCTTCACCCCGTCGTATCGCGCCCTCCCATCGCGAGCCCGGAAGCGCCTGGCCGACAACCACGAGGTCGACGCGGTTCGACGCCGTCGCACCGAAAGTCTCTTCCGCGCAGACCGCATAGCCGTCCATCGCCGAGCGGTCGAAGGAAGGAACGTCGACTGTCGAGATCAAATCCGAGGAGAGAGCGCGGCCGAATGCTTCCCGGAGTGGGACGTTTTCCGAATCGAGAGTCGCGCTGAGGGAGTCGAGGATCTCGATTGCGTCATCGAGACGCACCCGGGACCGGAAACCTCGCATCCGGACGTCCCCGGGTCGTGGGTGCGACCGGTCTGAGGCGTCGGTCGCCGTCTCAGGGCTCCTTCTTCGAGGCGATCCAGTCCCTGACTCTTCGCTCGAGGATCGACAGCGGGATGGCACCAGCTCCGAGGACCGTGTCGTGGAACTCCCGGACGTCGAAGTTCTCTCCGAGCTCGGTGCTCGCGAGCTGCCGAAGCTCCTTGATCTTCAGCTCTCCGATCTTGTAGGCGAGCGCCTGACCCGGCCATACGATGTAGCGGTCGATCTCGACGACGACGTCGTGCTCGGACTTCCCTGCGTTCTCCATGAAGTATTCGATCGCCTGCTGCCGCGACCATCCCTTCGAATGCATCCCGGTGTCGACGACGAGCCGGATCGCGCGCCACATCTCGTAGGTGAGCTGACCGAACTTCGAGTAGGGATCCTCGTACATGCCGAGGTCGCTGCCGAGCGATTCCGCGTAGAGTCCCCATCCTTCGACGAAAGCGGTGTAGCCGAATCCGTATCTGCGAAAGTTCGGGAGCTCGCCCAGTTCCTGCGCGAGAGCGATCTGAAGATGATGTCCGGGCACCGCCTCGTGCAGCGTGAGGGCTTCCATCTCCCACTTCGGTCTCGACGCTAGATCATAGGTGTTCGCGTAGAAGACCCCGGCGCGGCCCGCTTCGATCGATCCGGGGTTGTAGTACGCGGTCGTCTGGGTTTTCTCGGAGTACTCGGGGACGGGCTCCACCGTGTACGGAAGGCGTTGCAGGGTACGGAAGAGGGTCGGAAGCTCTCCATCGATCCGTTTCGCGATGTCGCGATATGCCGTCAGCAGGTCTTCCTTCTGGTCGAAGAAGAACTGTTCGTCGGTCCGGAGAAACGTGAAGAACTCCGCGAGAGATCCTTCGAAGCCGGTCTCCTCCCGAATCTTCTCCATCTCGCCGCGGATGCGCGCGACCTCGTCGAGGCCGATCTGATGGATCTGATCGGGTGTGAGGTCGGTCGTCGTTCTCTGGCGCACGTTGTAGGCATACCAGGCCTCACCGTCGGGAAGCTCGGAGAGACCGATCGATTCTCTGGTCCCGCCGTAATAGCTCTTCTCCCAGAAGTCTTCGAGCTTTCGAAGGGCCGGATAGACCGACTGGCGGAGGGCCGAGATGCCCTCGCGCCGGAGACGTTCACGCTCTGACTCGGGAATCGATTCGGGCAGGTCCGAGAAATAGATCGTGTAAATCGGTGAGTCTTCGACTCGGTCGGGCATCTGCAGACGGATCAGGTTTCCGACTTCCCGGAGGGTGATTCGCGGTGGCGTCACTCCTTTTTCGAGGCCCGCTTCGAGGTGCTCGATCGTGTGATCGACCGAGGTCGGGAAGGCCTCGAGTCGCCGGATGAAGTTCTCGACGTCCGCGACGGTGCGCTTAGGCGTGACGTTCGCAATCTGTGCGATCGACTGGTGGATGCCTCCCATCTGGTTGATCTGGAGGTATTCGCCGGGGAAGCGGTGGCCGGCGATCTCGTTCTCGAGGTCCTCGAGATAGAGGTCGTAGTTGAGCTTGTCGGCCTCGCTGAGGCGTGAGCGGTCGATTGCCTTCAGTCTGGCGAGCGCATCCCGCGCGTGGGCTTTCCGGCGCTCGATCGCGGCAGCGGAGATGTCGGTGACGCGATCGTCGTAGCGGCGGTCGCCGAGGTACGTCGCGAACTCCGGAAACTCTTCGAGCGTCCACTCCCACTCTGCGTCGAAAAAGCCGTGCAGCTCGTCGTCACGGTGATCCGCCGGATCAGCCGTCGCGGGGCCGGAGACCGATGGAGTCACGACGATCTCCGTCTCTTCGAGACAGTCGCAGGGAGCGGTTGTGGCGCAGCCGGCCAGCATGAGAGTGCCGGCGAGCAGAAGTGGGAAGAATCGATGCATTTTGCCTCCGGAGTCGGGATGTCGGTGCACGTAGTCATGGTATCGGAACCGGGCCGGAACCAGAGTTCGAGTCAGCGTCTGTTTCCGACGAAGGCGCTTATTGTATCCTCGGATGAGATGCTGCCTCCGGGTCCGTTCATCGAGGTGATGAAGTCGCTCGCCGCCGCTGACGTCCGCTTCATCGTGGTCGGGGGCGTCGCCGTCGTGTTGCACGGTCATCTTCGCCTGACGGCGGATCTCGACCTTGTCCTCGACATGACGCCGGACAACCTCAGGCGCGCAGTATCTGCGTTGGCGGATCTGAATTTCAAACCCCGAGCCCCGGTTCCGATCGAGACTTTCGTAAGTCCGGAAGAGAGAAAGCGCTTGCGCAGGGAAAAACAGATGGAAGTGTTGTCTCTCTGGAGTGAGTCCCGGGCCGGATTCGAAGTCGATCTCTTCACCGAAGCTCCATTCGACTACGATGAGGTAGCCCGGCGAGCGACGCGGGTGATGGTTGACGAATTCGAGATTCTCGTGGCCCCGGTTTCAGTGCTCATCGGCATGAAGCGGAAAGCTTCGAGAGGGAGAGACCTCGAGGACATCGCCGTCTTGGAGAGAATTCTGCGACAGCGAGGGGACTCGAATGAGTGAGTGGAGCTTCGAAGGAACGACTCGCCGGCAGGAGCTTCTGGGGCTCGAGATGACGGTTGAGGAGCGCCTTCGATGGCTCGACCGCACATTTCTCGAAGCGGTCGCGCTGCGCCGCGCCGCGGCAGGCGATGCGGAACCGCTCTGGATCAGATCTGAATTTCCCGATTCGGCCGAGCGGGATACCGCCGATGGTCGTCCGGGCGAACGGGACTGATCCGGTCGTCAGATTCTTCTGAATTTCCGCCTAGCCCTGGCGGCGCGAGATCCAGCCCCCGCCGAGACAGACGTCGCCGTCGTAGAAGACGACCGCCTGTCCGGGTGCGGCGGCGCGGACTGGCTCGTCGAACGTGACGCGACTCGTCCACTCGTCGAGCATCTCGACCGAGGCGGGAAGGTCTTCGCCGCGCGAGCGGACGCGGGCCCGAACCTCGATCTTCGTTCCCGGCGACGGAACCTCGCCGGAGATCCAGTGGGTTCGCTCGGCCACGAGCTCGAGCCGCCGCAGGTTCTGCTCGGGTCCGACGACGACGTCCTTCGTCTGCGGGTCGATGTGCACGACGTAGAGTCGATCGGCCGTCCCGCCGATCTGAAGACCGCGGCGCTGGCCGACGGTGAACCGGTGGTAGCCGTCGTGCGTCCCGACCTCCCGGCCTTCGACGTCGATGATTCTGCCGCAGGCGTTCCCGGTCGCGACCGCGGTCGCCGATGCGCTTCCTCCCGCCGCCGCCATCCGCTTCGCCTCCTCCTCGACGATTCGCGCGTAGGAGTCGGTCTGCGGAACGAAGCAGATCTCGTACGACTCCGCCTTCTTCGCCACCGACAGCCCCGCCTCTTCCGCGATTGCCCGCACCTCGGGCTTGGTCAGCTCGCCGAGCGGGAAAAGGGCGTGGGCGAGCTGCGCCTGCGAGAGCTCGAAGAGGAAGTAGCTCTGATCCTTGGCGAGATCGCGCGCCTTCCGGAGCTCGAATCGCCCATCCTCGCTTCGGGTGACGCGGGCATAGTGACCGGTGGCGACCTTCGTCGCGCCGACCGAGAGTGCCTTCCGGTGAAACGAGTCGAACTTGACCCACGTGTTGCAGCGGACGCAGGGACTCGGTGTGCGGCCTTCGAGGTAGTCGAGCGCGAACGGCTCGATCACCTTCTCGCGAAAACCCTCCTCCATGTCGATGACGAAGTGCGGTATGCCGAGCTTCCACGCGACCGATCGTGCATCCGCCATGTCGTCGAGCGTGCAGCAGCCGCCGTACTCCGTCTCCGAGCGAGCGGACGAGTCGTACATCCGCATCGACAGGCCCAGAACGTCATAGCCTTCGCGCACGAGGAGGTACGCGGTCGTCGAGGAATCGACACCGCCGGACATCGCGACTGCAATTCGGGTCCGCGTCTCCATGCGGATCGGGCAACGTCTGAAAAGTAACGATTATTCGGCGAGGACTGCCGCGGGGCGGGCCCGCCCGAGGATGATCATCGCGGCCACGCCGATGATCGAAACGACAATGCCGATGACCGTCAGAAGCGTCAGCACATCGCCGAGATAGATGACGCCGAGGATCGTGGCGATGACGACGCCGAGCTGGGAGATGATGCCGGCGGCGAGGGTCTCGACCCACCGGTAGGCCCATGTCATGAGAATCTGGGCGAGCAGCGCGGCCACGCCCGCGAGCAGAACGAAAAGCCACTCGCGCGGGCTTGGGGCCTTCCAGACCGGCACCGCGACCGGAAGCGTGACGATCAGGCCGAAGACGGAGAGAAAGAAGAGGATGCTCCAGGTGCTTTCGGTCTTTCTGGCTCCGCGCATCGCGGTCACCGCGGCGGCGGCGCAGACTGCCGAAGCGAGTCCGGCGAGCTCCCACCTGCCGAATCCGAGCGTTTCGTCCGGCGTCGAGTGGCCGGTGACGACCAGGGCGACTCCGATGAGCGTGATCACGAGTGGTCCGACGTTCCGGGCGGTCAGCCGCTCGCCGAGAAATACGGCCGCGAGAATGCCGCTGAACACCGGCGATGTGGAGTTGAGAAGTGAGGCGACGCCGACCGGGATGTGCGCAACCGATACGAAATAGAGAAGGACCGCGAGCCCACCGAAAAAACCGCGCAGCACGAGCGGCAGGAGCCGGGTGTACTGAAAGCTCTTCGCCCGGATTCGCGGGATCAGGAGGATCGGGACGAAGACGATCAGGAAACGGAACACGGCGACCTCGCTGGGAGGAACCGTGGCAGCGGCGACCTTGACGAAGATCGCCATCAGAGCGAAGCAGAGCGTCGAGGTGAGGAGCGCGACGACGCCCCGGTTCTCGGTCAATGCGGGTCGCTTTCTCCTACCAGTCCTGAGCGTCGAGCGCGGCGATTGCCGCCATGTTGACGATGTCGGAAACGTCGACGCCCCGCTGGAGCACGTGGACGGGCTTCGCAAGTCCCTGCAGAATCGGACCGATCGCTTCCGCGCCCGCGATCCGCCAGAGCAGCTTGTAGGCGATGTTGGCCGATTGCAGGTCGGGACAGATGAGGACGTTCGCGTCCCCCTGAATGACGCTCCAAGGGTAGTCGGCCTCGGCGATCGAAGAGACGACCGCGGTATCCGCCTGCATCTCGCCGTCGACCACGAGATCGGGATCAGTCGCGTGGAGAATCTCGACCGCGCGCCTCACCTTTGCCTGACTCGGGTGCGGAGTCGAGCCGAAGTTCGAGAACGAAAGCATCCCGACGCGCGGCTCGATCCCGAATCTGCGAGCGGTTTTTGCGCTCAGCCGCGCGATCTCCGCGAGCTCCTCGGCCGTCGGATCGATGTTGACGGTCGTGTCGGCGAGGATCAGCTCGCGGTTGTCGAACAGCAGAAGGTAGGCACCCGACACGCGTTTGACTCCCCCGGCGGTCTTCAGGATCTGGAGGGCGGGGCGGATCGTTTCGGGGTAATAGGCGCGCAACCCGGAGATGACGCCGTCGGCGTCTCCCAGGTCCAGCATGAGCATCGCGAAGTAGTTGCGGCTCCGAGCGAGCTTCCGGGCGTCGGCGAGCGTCACACCGTAGCGACGCCTGAGCTGATGGAGGCGTTTGGCGTAACGCTCGGATTTGTCGGTATCGCGAACGTCGATGATCTCGACGGCCGAGGAATCGATCTCGAGGTCTTTGATGTGGCGCTCGACGATGTCGCGTCTGCCGAGAAGTACGGGGGAGGCGATTTCCTCCTCGATCAGGATCTTTGCAGCGCGGACGATTTTCTCGTCGTCTCCCTCCGGCAGGACGATTCGTTTCCTGTCGCCGGTCCGGGCCCGGTCGAAGACGGTGTTCATGATCTGCCGGGAACGGCCGAGGAATCGCTCGAGCTGACGTACGTACTGCTCGTAGTCCTCGATCGGCCTTCCGGCCACGCCGCTCTCCGCGGCGGCCTTCGCCACGGCGGGGGAGACCCAGAGCAGCACGCGATAGTCGAAGGGCTTCGGAATGAGGTATTCGCGTCCGAACTGCATGCGGTCGACCGAGTAAGCGCGCAGAACCGAATCCGGCACGTCCTCGCGCGCGAGATCCGCAAGCGCCTTTGCCGCGGCGCGTTTCATCGGCTCGTTGACGGCCGTAGCACGGCAGTCGAGCGCTCCTCTGAAGATGAACGGGAACCCGAGAACGTTGTTGACCTGATTCGGATAGTCGGAACGTCCCGTTGCCATGATCACGTCTGGCCGGGCCTCGGTCGCCTCTTCGTAGGTGATCTCGGGATCCGGATTGGCGAGCGCGAATACGATCGGGTTGTCCGCCATCGATCGCACCATGTCCTGTGTCACGATTCCGCCGATGGATAGGCCGAGAAAGACGTCGGCGCCCTTCATGGCATCTTCGAGGGTTCGGGCGTCGGTCTTCGCCGCGAACTCCTGTTTGTACTCGTTCATCCCTTTCTCGCGCCCCTGGTAAATCACGCCGGTACTGTCGACGAGGATGACGTTCTCCCGTTTCAGGCCGAACTCCTGGTACAGGCGGATGCAGGCGATTCCGGCCGCGCCCGCGCCGGTTGACACGATCCGAACGTCCTCGATTTTCTTGCCGGCGACTTCGAGCGCATTGAGGAGTGCAGCGGCGGAGATGATCGCCGTCCCGTGCTGGTCGTCGTGGAAGACGGGGATGTTCATTTCGGCCTGCAGGCGGCGCTCGATCTCGAAGCACTCGGGCGCGCCGATGTCCTCGAGGTTGATGCCGCCGAAGGTCGGCTCGAGATGCCTGACGAGAGCGACGAACTCGTCGACGTCGGTTACCGAGAGCTCGAGGTCGAAGACGTCGATCCCGGCGAATCGCTTGAAGAGAACAGCCTTTCCTTCCATCACAGGCTTGCCGGCAGCCGGGCCGATGTCTCCCAGCCCGAGGACGGCCGTTCCGTTGGTCACGACCGCGACGAGATTCCCCTTGTTCGTGTATCGATAGACCGCTGATGGGTCTTTCTCGATCTCACGGCAGGGAGCCGCGACTCCCGGAGTGTAGGCCAGCGAGAGATCGCGCTGGGATAGCGTCGGCTTGGTCGGGATGACTTCGATTTTTCCGGGGATGGGCTCCTCGTGATAGATGAGGGCTTCGGCGGAAAAGTCGCGGCTGCGGGGCTTGTCGTCGTTCATGTCGGGTGTAGTTTATCCGCGCCGGGCGCCGGGCGGCGAACGTGAGCGACAGGAGCACCGAGCATCTTCCGCCGCCTGCGCAGTCAAACTATCGCAACAGACCGATCACCAGCCTTCACGCTGGGCTGTGGTCGTGATGTGCGCGAGATGGTGCCGGCCGTGCCACGCGTAAATGCCGATCGTCCTGGCGAGATCGAGCATCCCCGCCTCGGGATGGATGTAGCGACAGGTGAGATCATCGGAGGAGAGCGCGCGGAGAAGAGCCACCAATTTCACGTGAAGACTCTCCAGAAAGGCGAGGCTGACTTCCACCGGCACGAGCCGGTAATCGGCCAGCTCGGCCCAGAGGCTCTCGTCATAGGGCTTGATCGTCGGTTCGTCCTCGGTGAGCGCCCACTTGAACCGGACGTAGGCATTGAGATGGCTGTCGGGAACATGGTGGGCGACCTGCCGGAGAGTCCATCCGCCGTCGCGGTATCGGACGTCGAGCTGGTTCTCGTCGAGTTGCTCGACCGCGGCGCGCATGCGCGAAGGGAGCTCTTCGATCTGATCGATCCACAGCGACGTCTGTTCGGTCGTGATGACGCCGTCGTGCTCGAATTGGCCGATCGGATAGCGGGGATCGGGAAGAGTGTTCATGGTTGCCGGACGTTTCAAGGGTCGCGCCGGCCCTCAGAAACGGATCGTGAACTCGGCTCCCGTTCCCTCGCGGTTTCGGAGGCTGAAGTCGAACCCGTGGCTCGAAAGGATCTCGCGGGCCAGAGTCAGCCCGAGCCCGCGCCCATCGCGTTTGGTGCTGCAGAAAGGACGGAAGAGATCCCCCTCGATCTCGTCGGAGATCCCCGGTCCACTGTCGAGGATTCGCAGCTCGGGCCCATGGGCGCCTCGATCGATCCGCATCCCGATCGATCCGTCCCGTCCGATCGATTCGGCGGCATTTCTCAGGACGTTCAGCAGCACCTGCTCGATCTGGTTCTTGTCCATGTCGATCGTGCCGGGATCCTCTGACACGTCGACCGTGATCCGGACGTTGCGCGCCTTGAGGTCGGGCCTCACCAGCACCGCCAGATCCTGCATCAGCTCGACGAGCGAAACCGGCCGGAGCTCGGGTGCGGGCAATCTGACGATGTCCGCGAACGCATTGACGAACCGGTTCAGATTCTCGAGCCTCGAGCGGGAAACCTCGATCGCGTTCTCGTAATCGGTCCGGTCTGCTGCCGAGATCTGCCGGCGATAGTGAAGCGACGATTCGAGCAGCGACCGAACCGCTCCCACCGAGTTGGCGACCTCGTGCGAGATCATCCTGATGAGCTTCTCGTATGCGGACTTTTCGGTCGTCCGAAGCTCTTCGGTCAGCTCGTCGACGACGAAAAAGGCTCTGGAAAAGCCCCGGTCCATGTACTCGGCACGGCGGCAGCGGAACCGCCTTCCGCTGTCGAGAGAAACAATCGTCGACTCATCGCGATCGAGCTTCGCGAGAATGCCGGCCAGTGGATGGCCAATCTCATCGAGCCGGCGGCCCGCGAGTGAAACACTGCGATCGTCGAAGATCGACTCTGCCGCGGGATTGATCCGGCGAATCCGATCGTCGAAATCGAGAATGATGATTCCGGAGGGTGATGCATCGATGATTCGACCGAGCAGGAGGTTGGTCTCTTCGACACGAAGCCGTTCCTCCCGCAGCGATTCAATCATGCGGTTGTAGACCGCGATCAGCGCATCCATCTCCGGCTGCCCGATATCTCGAAACTGGGATGCGAAATCCCCCTCCGCGAGGAGCTCTGCACCAGTCGAGATCAATTCGAGCGGTACGAAGAGGGAGCTGATCAACCGGTAGCCGAGAATGAGCGACAGCACGAAGACGATCTCGACGCCGATGAGAAGCAGGCGATTGTCGGCGAGGAGCAGAACCGCAACGAGGCCGAAGAAGAGGTGGATGAGGACCAGATAGAGGATGAACCTCCGGCGAAGGCTCATGGCTCCAGACCGTATTTCTCGAACCGGCGGTAGAGTGCGGCCCGGCTGAGTCCGAGAGCTTCGGCCACCTTCGTGACGTTCCCCTCGTAGTGTCGAAGGCAACGATCGATCATTTCCCGCTCGATCTCGTCGAGGGTCATCGATCCGGCCGCCGGCAACTGTCCGTCGGCTTCCCGAGGCTGATCGATCTCGATCGCCGAGACGAGCTCTGATTCGGTGAGGACGTCGGTCTCGTGCAGGAGAACCGCTCGCTCGATCACCTGCCGGAGCTGCCGGATGTTGCCGGGCCAGCTCTGCCGCTGGAGCCATCGGATCGCGCCGGGCGAGATGCTCAGCGAGCGACCGTACGATTGGCTGCAGACGGCCGCGAAGTGTCTCGAGAGGATCGGGATGTCCGATGGGCGATCGCGCAGGGGAGGAAGTCGAATCGTGATCAGATTGAGCCGGTAGAGCAAGTCCTCGCGGAACGAGCCTTCCGCCACCATCTCAGCAACCGGTCGATTGGTCGCCGAGATCACGCGGACGTCGACCGTTCGGCTCCGGCTCGAGCCGAGAACCTCGTACGTCCGGTCCTGGAGGACCCTCAGCAGCTTCACCTGGGAGTTGAGATCGATCTCTCCGATCTCGTCGAGAAAGATCGTGCCGCCGTCGGCAACTTCGAAACGACCTTTACGGGCGTCCTTCGCGTCGGTGAATGCGCCCTTGACGTGACCGAACATCTCGCTCTCGAAGAGGGTCGACGAGATCCCACCGAGATTGACCTTGACGAATGGACCTCTGCGACGGCGGCTGTTCAGATGAATCGCCTCGGCGACGAGCTCCTTGCCCGTACCGCTTTCTCCCGTGATCAGCACCGAGGCGTCGGTGGGAGCCACCCGTCCGATCATTGCGAGAATCCGGAGGAGCTCCGGGTCGCTGCCGACGATTCCGGAGAATTCATGGTCGCGGTCGAGAGCACCGCGATCGCGAATGCGTTCGGGCGGCCGATCCGGATCGTTGCTTGCTGCGAGCGACAGCGCCGTTTCGAGCGACGCGAGGAGTGCCGCGTTGGACCAGGGTTTCGGGATGAAGTCCGAAGCTCCCGCCTTCATACCTTCGACGGCGAGCCCGATCGATCCCCACGCCGTGATCAGAACGACCGGTACGACCGGATCGACTTCCCGGATTCTGCGGAGGAGACTCAATCCTTCTTCTCCCGTGGTGCTGCGTGAGAAATTCATGTCCTGAAGGACTAGATCGATCACGCCGGAGCGGATCTGCCTGATGGCGTCATCGGGATCCTCGGCCACGGTCGCGCCAAAACCCTGCTGGCGAAGCAGCAGAGAGAGCGAGGCCGTGATCGACGGATCGTCGTCGACGACCAGAATCGTGGTTTCTTCGCGAGACTTCGTCATCGGATCGACTCGATTATCCACCAGTCGATACTTCGCGGAAGCGTCGGAAGTTTCACTCGGGGCCGGCCTCTCGGTTCTACTCGTACTGCATTGCGGCGGCGGGTTGAATTCGCGAAGCCAGCCAGCTCGGATAGAGGCTGCAGACGATCGCGAGAATGTAGATTGTCGCGATCGATGCGGCCATGCCTATGGATCGGACTCCGCGGAACATCGCGACCAGCTCCGGGAGCGGGGAGTCAGACGGAGCGAGCGTGTCCGGCACCTGAACGATGATCAGGATGCCGGCCATCACCCCGAAGGTGGTGATGATCAGGGTCTCGAAGATGATCTGTCGGTAGATCCTTCCTGAGGTAGCGCCGACGGCTCGCCTCAGCCCGAGCTCGTCGGTGCGGCGGGTGATGTTCTGCCAGAGAACGCCGATCAGGCCGAGAGCGACCATCAGAATCATAAAGCCTGCGATGACCGCTCCGATCATGATCGGCGCGAGCGCAAGTCGGTATGAAGCGTCTCTCATCGCCGACAGCGGCCGGATCGTGAACGACCATTCCGGCGCGATGCTCTGAAGCCTGGTGATCAGCTCCTCTTCGAATGAGGCTTCCACGGGCGCATCGAATCGAACGGCGATGTTTCGAGGCGGGCGTGTGGCGGCGTCTCCGAGCCTGACCCGGCGGAAAAGAAAGTTTCCCGGCGAGGAGAGCTCGCCCCTGCTCCGGAAGTCCTCGACGACGCCGACGATGCGGACCTCCCGTCCCCCCCAGAACACGAAGGTCTTTCCGACGGGGGACGACTCGCCGAATGCGTCTCGTGCGAGATCTCCGTCGATGATTACCGGCTCGGTTTGGTGAGCATCATCCTCCGGGCCGAAGAAACGCCCCTCGAGCAGACGGAGCTTCATCACGGCCACGAAGTCGTCGGTGACTTCGTTGACCTCGATCTCGAAGCTGCGACCGTCGATCTCGATGCTTCCGGTGGTGCTACCGAAAGAGTAGGGCGGATGAAGAACCCCGGCTGCCATCGCGACCTCGGGAACCTGCTCGATTTCGTGGAGCAGGGTGGCGAATTTCGTGGAGGTGTCGGCGGACCAGTTGTCGTCGGATGTCTGTTTGACGTCGATCGCGACGTTCCAGACATTCCGCCATTCGAACCCGAGAGGCCGATGGTAATTCTGCAGAAGGTGAAAAGACATCGTGAGCACTGCGAAAAGCACGAGAAACGAGATGAAGATCTCGACCATGATCAGGGCATTGAGTTTCTTTCGTTTCCAGACGAGTTTGAGCATGTGACGGATCATCGGTCTGCTCCTCTCAGTGCGTCGACCGGATGCATTCGCGACATCCTCCAGGCCGGCCAGACTCCGGAAACGATGCCGAAGATCAGCGCCATGAGGAAACCGGCGAGAAAGATCCGGAAATTGAGCGATAGCTGGGCGTAGGGGATGATGCCGGAGCGGTTGAGGGCGGCGAGGACGATTCCGGAAATGCCGAAGCCGACGATGCCACCGAGGACCGTCAGCACCACATTTTCAACGATGAACTGGCCGACGAGGGCACGGGAACGGGCACCGAATGACTTTCTCACGCCGATCTCGGAGGCTCGTTCCATGATCCTGCTGAGATTCATATTGATCAGGTTGATTGCCGGAAGACCCATGAAGAGAAGCGCCATCACCACGAAGATCGTTTTCAGTATGTGGGGACTGAGGTCGAATTCACTGGCCACCGCATTGAAGAAGGTGTCGAGGTTCGCGGTGACGGTGGTGAAGTCCGAGCTTCGAGGTGGCGCCGCCGCGACGCGGGAGGCGAACTCCTCCTGCATGACCGGCAGACTTGCGCGGTCCTTCGCGAGCACCAGCGCCATCGAGTTTCCCGTAACCTCCTCCTCGCGGTAAGCGGCCGACTTGGCAGTCGTCGAAGGAACCCAGATGTCGGCGAAGGGAAGGAGTCGAATGAAGGGTACGTCGCGGACGACGCCGACGACGCGAAACCGCTGCTGATCGACTTCGATCGTCTCGCCGATCGCCGCCTCAGCGTTGCCGAAGAAGTTCGCGGCGGTGGACTCGTTCACGACGGCGACGTAGTTCGCGGTCGAGACGTCGAGCTCCCCGAACGGGTTGCCGGCGATGAACTCGAAATCGAGAACCTTCCAGAACTCCGCATCGGTCCGCTTGATCCAGAGCTCGTTTCTGCGACTCTCGTCGAACGAGAGGACCTTGGCCTGCATCTGAAAAATCGAGGTCGATTCGGCGCCTGGGAGGTCGCGCACATGGCGATCCAGAAATCGCCAGCCGGGATGCCCGCTGCGCGAGGACTCCGGGCCACGGGCCTCGAGGAAATAGACACCGAGCCGGCGGTCGAGATTGGTCTCGGGCGGATGCGCTGCAAAGACATGATCGATCATTGCGGTCGCGATCATGAGAACGGCCAGCGTGAAACTGATTCCGAAGATGCTGGCGAACGTGAAGAACTTCCGGCGTTGAAGGACTTTCCAGGAGAGCTGCAGGTAGTGTCTGAGCATCGGCTACTCCACCTGCCGTCCGTCGAACAGCCGGATCGTCCGCTCGGTCGATTTCGCGAGTCGCCCGTCGTGAGTGACCATGACGATCGTGGTCTTCTCGTTGTTCAGATCGCGGAGGATCTCCATGATCTCGTCGCCCATATGACTGTCGAGGTTTCCCGTCGGCTCGTCGGCGAGGAGAATCTTCGGTTTTCCGACGATCGCACGGGCGATTGCCACGCGTTGCTGCTGGCCGCCCGAGAGCTGCGAGGGATAGTGATTTACACGGGACGACAGCCCGACGCGGTCGAGCGCTTCGTTCGCCAGTTTTCTCCGCTCGGATCCCGACAGTTTCCGGTACAGCAGAGGGATCTCGACGTTGTCGATGACTTTCAAGTCGGGGACGAGATGGAAGCTCTGAAAGATGAAGCCGAGCTTCTCGTTGCGAAGCGGGGCGACGTTCCGGTCCCTGTACGATTCGATCGGTTCGCCATCGATTGCGATCGAGCCGTCGGTCGGCGCGTCGAGAAGACCAACGAGGTTGAGAAGCGTACTCTTGCCGCAACCCGAGGGGCCCATCACCGAAACGAACTGCCCCGTCGCGATGTCGAGATTGATGTTCTGCAGCGCGAGCGTCTCGACGCGCTCGGCCCGGTAAACCTTACGAACATTTCTTAGCTCGATCATTCTGGTTCCACCTTTCATTCGGTACTGTTCGTGGTCAGTCGATCCCGATGCGTTCGAGGCTCAGCCTGTCGCGCATGTCGCTGACGATCACTTCATCTCCTTCGTTCAGTCCATCGAGGACTTCGATCATTCGGGGAGAGACGAGGCCGAAGGTCACCTCGACTCGGACGGCGTGATCGCCACGCAGCACGAAAACCTGCTGCGACCTCGCATCGGAGAGATGAGGCCCGCGGTCGAGCGTCTTTACGTCACGCCTCTCTTCGGTGACCACCTGTACGTCGACTCTCAGCTTGTTCCTGAGCATCTCGTCGGAGGGTTCTTCGAGCGCTACGTGAAAGCGGATGATCCCGTTCTCGATGGTCGGATCGACTGTCGAAACGCGGCCGTCGAGCCAGCGGTCGCCGACGTGTACGAGCGCGGGGAGCCCCGGGCTCAGCCGCCCCGCATGAATGTCGGACACCGTCGCCTGCACGTGGAATGAGCTGAGATCCGCGAAGCGTGCGATGACTTCTCCCTCGCGGACGGTGATCCCTTCCTGCGGAGTGACCCAGGTCAGGACTCCGCGCTCGGGCGCACGAGTCATGGCGAGCTCGAGCTCGCGTGCGGCCTGCTCCCGCTCCAGGCCGAGCGCGACGATGGCGGAATCGATCGTTGCGAGCTCGCTGCGCCGATTGATCGCCGTGCTCGCAACGGAACGGTGGAGGTCCTCCAGCTCGATTCGACCCTTCTTCGCCTCGACTTCCGCCTGCCTGCGAGTCTCGAGCGAGACGAGTCCCTCTTCGTGGAGTTTTCGATTCTGATCCGCGCGCGACTCGAGGAGCTCGAGGTCGAGCTCCGTCCGTTCGATCCGGCTCCGCAGATCGGCCAGATCGCTTTCGGTTCGGACTGCCAGACGCTCACGCTCCTGTCGCTTCTGCTCGATCTGTTCGGTGATTCGCTCGAGACCGAGCCGCGACGCGGAGGTATCGAGCCTGAGAATCTCTTCTCCCGGCTCGAGAATGTCGCCGGGCTGGCGCAACACGTCGACCACACGCGCGTCGACCGGCGTCGAGATCGCTCGTTCGAAAGCGGGAGCGATCTCGCCGCTCGCCTCGAACCCCGCCCGGATCGTCCCTCGCTCCACGGTCGCCGTCCGGATCTCCGTCCGGTCGATTGACGGCTCGAGCCAGCTTCCGACCAGAAGGATGCCCGCTGCGAGGGCAGCCAGGAGGAGGAGCCACTTCACGACCCTGGCCGCAAGCTCCTTTCTCCTTGTTCCGGCGTCAATTTCCCGATCCATCACGCAGCAGGAGAGACCAAGGATCACGCCACAGCTAAACGGCTGAATAGTAAGACTTTGACTGGATTATAGATGTGCGGGAACGGACGGTTGGGGATCGAGCCGTCCGGAATCGCACAGCGATGGCACCGCCGCGTCCCGGTGTCAGATTCGAGCTGGTCGCTTTTCGCCGCGCCCTTTCCGTTCCGAGCGGCCGCGAAGCTGGCCGCACGCGGCGGCGATGTCGAGCCCCTTCGATCGCCGGACGGTCACACGAGTACCGGTCGCGGCAAGGGCGGCCGCGAAGCGGTCGATCGCGGCGTCGGATGGACGGGTCATCCAGTCGGGAAGCGTCGGATCGGGATTGAAGGGGATGGCGTTGACTTTGATGTCGATGCCGCGGAGAAGCTTCGCGAGCGCCTCGGCGTCGGCGGGCGAGTCGTTCCAACCCGCAAGGAGGACGTACTCGGCGGTGATCGTCCGGCCGTGCTCGAGAGGAAATGCGCGGAGTGCTTCGATGATCTCGGCAAGGGGGTAGCGTTTCGAGATCGGCATGATCTCTTCGCGACGCGCCTGGTCCGGAGCATTGATCGAAACGGCGAGGTTCGGCCGATCGGGACGTTCGGCGAGCCACCGGAGCCCCGGCGTGATTCCGGAAGTCGAAAGCGTCACGCGTCTGAGCGAGATCGAGAGAGCCAGGATGTCGAGGACGACGTCGAGCGATTCGGTGTTGAGCAGCGGCTCACCCATCCCCATGAAGACGACATTCAGCTGCTCGTCATCGACCGAATGGATCTCCTGAACGCTGTGGATCTGTTCGAGGATGACCGAGGGAGGGAGATTGACGCCGGGCCCGAAAAAGCCCGTCACGCAGAACGTGCATCCGACCGCGCATCCGGCCTGGGACGAGACGCAGATCGTCGTCCGGGCGCCCATCGGCATGTGGACGGTCTCGATCCGGTCCTCCGACGGAAGCGCGAAGAGGTATTTCCGGCTCCCGTCAGAGGCCTCGGGGGTCTGGTCGACGACCTGGAGTGACGAGAGAGAGAATTCGGCGGCGAGACGGTCCCGGGTCTCCTGCGGGAGGTTGGTCATCGCGTCGAACGCGTGGACGTGATGCTGGTAGAGCCAGTCGGCGATCTGAGCGATCCGGTAAGCGGGAGTGACGTGGCCGGCGAGAATGGCAGGAAGATCGGAGGGACGGACGTCGTAGAGGTTGCGCGAGCGTGGGGAAGACACGGGCTTTTCAGCCGTTCTTCGACGATTTGACTTTGCGCGTCGGATCGATCCCGACCGACTTGAGGAAATTGAGATCCTCGACGTCGATCCGGAACTGTGCCTCGCCCGCGGGAAGCGCGAGCCGCTGGGTCCGTTCCTCCTGCGCCGGTTCGTCGTCGTCGCTCCGGCTCAGGCCGATCGTGGCATCGAGGACGACGTAGAGATCGTAGCCCTCATCACGGATCTGCTGGATCATCCCGTTGACATTATTCGAGCCGGAGACCGATTCATTGATTGCGGTCCCGAGCTCCTTCAACAGTTCTTTGATCCGATCTTCCATCTTTCGATCTCGGAAACGGCCTGAGCGGATGGGTCCATTTCCGCAAACCGATTGTGCCATATTCCAGCGGATGTCAAAACTTGACAGACTCGAATCCATTGCCGCCGGTTCCACGAGCGCTCGAGAGCATCCGTTCGCGGAATGAAACTTGCGTGGTTTCATCCGAGCCGCCATCGTACGCGGCTCGCCAGCAGCGGGGCTACCTCCTGCCTCGACCGAAGCCGCCATGAGCGGTGCAGAGTCGCGTGACTGACGGTGGAAGGGAGGTTATGAAGGACGCAGCACTGATCGACCGCATCCGACGCTCCGCGAAGCGACTCGAAGGAGCTCGCACCGACTACGACGACCTCCTCGATCTCGTCGGGGACGCGAAGTTCGTACTTCTCGGAGAGGCTTCTCATGGAACTCACGAGTTCTACGATCAGCGCGCCGCGATCACGAAACGCCTCGTCAGGGAGAAGGACTTTCGAATCGTCGCGGTCGAGGCCGACTGGCCCGATGCCTATCGTGTGAACCGTCATGTGCGGGGGTTCGGCAAAGACGAGACGCCCCTTCAGGCCCTGGGCGACTTCCGCCGCTTCCC
Source organism: Acidobacteriota bacterium (assembly GCA_019347945.1). Taxonomy (NCBI): domain Bacteria; kingdom Pseudomonadati; phylum Acidobacteriota; species Acidobacteriota bacterium. The sequence goes on from JAHWKK010000007.1 coordinate 142,191, forward strand.
GACCTGGATGTGGCGGAACCGGGACGTGCTGGACTTCGTCGAGTGGCTTGCCGGCCACAACGCCGCCATCGATGAACAGGATCGACGCACGGGCTTCTACGGGATTGATCTCTACAGTCTTTTCGCGTCGATCGAGGCGGTGATCGGTTATCTCGAGAAAGTCGATCCCGAGGCCGCAAGGCGAGCGCGGGAACGCTACGGCTGCTTCGACCACTTCGGCGAGAACAGCCAGGCGTACGGCTACGCGAGCTCGCTCGGCATCAAACCGGACTGCGAAGACGAGGTCGTTGCTCAGCTCGTCGATCTGAGGAGCAGATTTGCCGACTATGCGTCGCGCAACGGCCAGATCCCGCCCGACGAGGCGTTCTACGCCGAGCAGAACGCCCGACTCGTCGCGAGCGCCGAAACGTACTACCGCTCGATGTTCGGCGGCCGCGTCTCGTCGTGGAACCTCCGCGATCGGCACATGGCGGATACGATCGACGCTCTTTCGAGCTATTACGAGCGGAAGAGCGGCAACGGAAAGGTCGCGGTCTGGGAGCACAACTCGCATCTCGGAGACGCGAGAGCAACCGAGATGGGCCGGCGAGGCGAGCTCAACGTCGGACAGTTGATGCGTGAACGGCACGGGGAAGAATGCCGGTCGATCGGATTCACGACCTTCACCGGTGAAGTCACCGCGGCTTCGGCGTGGGATGGTCCGGCCGAGCGAAAGAAGGTCCGGCCTGCTCTCGAGGGCAGCTATGAGGAGTTGTTCCACCGGACCGGAATCGGCGATTTCTGGCTGCCGCTCAGAGAGAATGACTCGCTGGCGGATCTCGAGGAGCCCCGTCTCGAGCGCGCGATCGGCGTCATCTACATGCCCGAGACCGAACGCCAGAGCCACTACTTTCACGCGTCGCTTCCTCACCAGTTCGATGGGGTCCTACATTTCGACACGACGAGTGCCGTCGAGGGGCTCCCGGCCGGGAAGCCCCTTCACCCCGAGGAGGCACCCGAAACCTACCCCTCGGGAATCTGAGGTGGACCCGCGATGAAGAAGACGATCCCCCGCTCCGACTGGAACCGATTTCTGAAGTCCTTCAGTCTGCAGCACGAAGGATGGCTCGTCGACGTCGAGTCAGTCTCGAAAGGGACGTCGCGATCGGAAGCGCGGAGCATTCCGCTCGAATCGGTGAGAGCTCGCGAGGATGGTTCGGCAGGCTCGATCGTCGTGACGGCCGGGGAATCGGACGACGAGCCGACGCGAATCGCAATCGATCACCCCGAATCTCTGCGGGTCGAACTGAACGACGGCATCGAGGCAGGACTCGAGATCGAAGCGGCGAGTGGCACGGTCACCAGAATCTGCTTCGTCTCTCCTGTCGCTCCCGAGTCGGTCGACGGTCTGGTGATCTGAATGGTGACGCATACGAAAAGCTCGGCCATGAAGGATACGGCGAAGCTTCGCGACTGGATGGTCGCGACCCAGATCCAGGCGCGAGGAATCGATGATCCTGCCGTTCTGTCGGCGATGCGGGCGGTGCCTCGGGAAGAATTCGTTCCGCGGGAGTTGCGGAGTCGCGCCTATGAAGACGGGCCGCTTCCGATCGGGGAGGGACAGACGATCTCGCAGCCATTCATTGTTGCGAGCATGGTCCAGTCCTTGAGGCTGCGGCCGGCGGATCGGGTTCTCGAGATCGGTGTCGGTTCCGGTTACGCCGCGGCGGTAATCGCGGAAATCGTCGAGGAAGTTTTTGCGATCGAGCGACACGAAGAGCTCGTCCTGACGGCGCGCGAAAGACTCGAAAGGCTCGGCTACGACAACGTCGAGATCCGGCACGGCGACGGGACCGTGGGATGGGAGGAGCACGCCCCGTTCAACGCGATCGTCGTTGCGGCGGCCGGACCAAGGATCCCGGAAAGTCTGAAGGCGCAGCTCGCGGAGGGAGGGCGGCTGGTCATTCCCGTCGAGGTGAGCGTGCACGACCAGAGGTTGATTCGTCTCACCCGAACGGAATCGGGATTCCGCGAGGAATGGCTCGAGCCGGTCCGATTCGTTCCGCTGGTCGGACACGAAGGGTGGCCCGAGGGTTCGGAAAGGTGAGCCCGGTCGGCGTGGCGTCGGCCGGAGGGATCGTCCGGAACGATCTCGACTGGGTTCTCGCGCGGCTCGACTGGCTGAAAAACGAGCGCATCTGGCCCAATGGCAAGCGCTATCTCTGGACGGATGCGTTCGGACTCACGCTGCTGCTTTCGCTTCATCGCGAGACCGGTGATCCGGAATACCTCGATGCGGCGCGCAAGCTCGTGAACGACGTGCAGCGCGTGCTCGGACGAGAGAGAGGCATCCGGATCGGCGAGGACCCCGACCGCGACGGCCAGTACTTCCACTACCTCGCGATGTGGATCCATGCTCTGACGCGCTTCGGCGCAATCGAGCCGGGGTACCGCGACGACGCCCTGCGGCTCGTGCGCGAAATCCACGAGCCATTCCTCGTCCCGAGCCGCGGGGTCATCTGGAAGATGGCGGAGGATCTGAGTGGGCCGTATCCCGGATACGGATTCGGCGCTCTCGATCCTTTCCACGGGATGGTCGTCTATCGACTTCTCGATCCCGACGCCCTCTCGTCCGAGATTCGTGAGCTGGAGGAGATCGTGGAAAAGAGTTACCGCGATCTGCGGATCGACCAGGATCTGGGTCTGGGCATGATGCTCTGGATGACGCATTTCTTTCCTGAAGAAGAGTGGGCGCGCGCTCAAAGGGAGGCGTCGCTCGCAATGCTCGAACAACTCTGGATCGAGAGAGAGGGCTATTTCTGCCGCTCAAGAGGTTTGCCGTCGATGAAATTCGCGTTCACGAATGCGGGAGTCGCGATCGGGCTCCAGAGCGTCGGGGCGATGGCGGCGCGCGTCGAGCGATCTCTCCGATACTTCGATTCGTATCGTTCGGGTGACGAGTACGACCGTGATGCGATCACGCACGTGATGTTGTGCTGCGCGCACATGCCGGGACAGCTCATCGCGGAACGCTGAGCTCAGCGACCGGCCTGGAGGGTGATCAGCACGATCTCAGGCGGGACGCCGAACCGTGACGGAACTACCCAGTAACCAGCGCCGGTGGTGACGTAGAGCCTGCGGCCTTCGGAATCGGTGCAGATTCCGGTATCGCAGGGGAGGAAAGCTCCTGCGAGCGTGATGTCGGTGCCCGGAACCGCGAGTTGACCGCCGTGAGTGTGACCCGCGAGCGTGAGCTCCGCACCGGCTTCCGCTGCGACGCGGAACGCTCGGGGCTGGTGGGCGAAGAGGATTGTCGTCGTCCCGGCCGGGCGGCCTGCCACGGCCGCAGCGATATTCGGCGCGAGGTCTCCGTCGCGATCGGCTGCGAAGTCGGAGAGCCCGGCAATCCAGAGTGTTGCTCCATCGCGCTCGAACGGAAACCCCTCGTTTACGAGCAGCCGCACGCGCGAGCTGGACATCCGCCTGATGAACTCGTGAGGATCACCATACATCTCGTGGTTTCCGAGGACGGCCAGGACCGGGATGGACGCAGGTACGGGCTCGAAGGTCGAGAGGAGCTTTTCGGTGAATCGGGGCTCGTCGTCGATCAGATCTCCGGCTGCGAGCACGAGGTGCGGCTCGAGTGCTGCCAGCTCGCTGCCGATCCGATGCAGCCTCGAGCGTCGGGTGAAGAGTCCCGCGTGGATGTCGGAGAGAAGGGCGATCTTCGTTCCCCCCAAACGAGGATCGAGCGACTCGATCTCGATCTCGACGCGCTCGATCTCCAGCGGGATGAGCGCCTGGAACGCGCCGATCGTGAAGACGAGGGCGCCGGCGGTCCAGAACAGCAGCGACGGGATGCCTACGAGCTCGAAAAAGGAATGCCTCCGGAAGAAGACCAGTTTGATCGCCAGCAACAAGAGGAGGAACGCCGTAAAGAGGATCGACGCCGAGTACCATGTGAAAAACGGGGGAGCGGTCACCGATCTGAGAACGGATGCGAACGTCGTCGTGCGATCGGCGATGATCAGCGGAACCGCGAGCCAGAAGAGGTTTCCGGCGATGGTCGCGGTGGCGACCGTGACCCGGCCGGCCTTCGACCGATGAGTTTTCCACAGCACGACCGACGTCGTCACCGCACAACCGACGAGGACGGCGACGACCAGGATGAAGATAATCGTTCCCGACACCGCGCGGATCATACGGGAAGCCGAGGATGATCCGCTCCGGGACCGGCGGAAAGATGACACGAGGCACTGAAAGGCAATGTGCAGCGTCAATCCTTGCGATTGCAGGAGTGGCGCTGTCTCTCATCGCCGGCTGCAGGGATGAGGCTCCGACGGCGGAAGGCACGTCGCGGCCGAACGTGATTTTCATCTCAATCGACACGCTGCGGAGCGACCGGCTGCCGGCGTACGGGTACGAAATCGGAGAGACTCCCGTGCTCGATGCATTCAGCCGCGACGCGGTCCTCTACGAGAGCGCGTGGTCGCACTGCCCGCTGACGCTTCCTTCGCACGCGACGATGTTCACCGGACTGCTCCCGTCGGAAAACGGTGTGCGGGACAACACCGGTTACAGGATCCGTCCGGACGACGTCCTGTTGGCGGAAGTGCTCGCCGATGAAGGCTACGCGACCGGCGCGGCCGTCTCGGCCTTCGTTCTTCGACGGGAGACCGGAATCGATCGCGGGTTCGAGTTCTACGACGACGGCGTCGAAGGAGTCGGACAGAGCGGGTCGATCGGAATGATCCAGCGTAGCGGAACGCATACTGCTTCCGTGGCCAGAGCGTGGCTGGCAGGGCAGTCTCAGGAAGCACCTCTCTTTTTTTTCCTCCATCTCTACGATCCGCACACTCCCTACGATCCCCCCGCTCCGTTCGATGAGAGATTCGACGATCCGTACGATGGCGAGATCGCCTACACTGATACGGTTCTCGGCGAGTTTTTCGACTTTCTGCGGGAGCGCGGCCTCTATGAATCCTCGCTGATCATCGTCGCCTCCGATCACGGGGAAGGCCTCGGTGACCACGGGGAAGAGGAACACGGGATCTTTCTCTATCGCGAGTCGATCCAGGTTCCTCTGATGATCCGGTATCCCGGGGGCCGCGGCGCCGGAACGCGTGTCGAGACTCCCGTCATGCTCTCGGATCTCTTTCCGACCGTCCTCGACTCGGTCGGTCTCGGTCACCGGATCGGCGAGGTGACGGGAGAGTCGATCGAAGCCGTCACGGGGAAGCCGCCGCGGAAAATCTACAGCGAGAGTTTCTATCCGCGGCTCCACTATGGATGGAGCGATCTCCATTCGCTGACCGATGGCACGACTCACTTCATCGAAGCGCCGCGACCCGAGCTGTACGATCTCGCTTCCGATCCTGGTGAAACGGAGAACGTGCTCGAAGAGCGGCGGCGCACCTTCTTCGAGTTTCGCGACGCGATCGCTCCGTTCATTCGCGAGGCCGAGGCCCCGGAGGAGGTGGATCCCGAGACGGCGGCGCAGCTTGCGGCGCTCGGCTACCTCGCCGGAGGTTCTGCGGCTTCGGGCGATGAAGACCTTCCCGATCCGAAGGATGGGATCGGCACTCTGGCGCGGGTGACCCGGGCGTTCCAGACCTTCCGGAACGGGGACCTCACCCTGGCCTTGTCCCAGGTCGAGGAAGAGCTCGCGGAGAACCGGCGCGTTCTCGATTTGTGGGATCTGCGGATGAGAATTCTCGCGCGGCTCGGGCGGCTGGATGAAGCGATCGAAGCAGGAAGGGAAGCGTTGAGACTCTCCCCGACCTCGACGCATCGGGCGATCGCGGTTGCCGCCATCGCACTTCGGGCCAACCGCCTCGACGACGCCGTCAGCCATGCGAAGCTTGCCGCAAATGCGGAGCCGGCGCCTGCCAATGATATTTTTGCGCGGGTGGCGCTGGCGCGGGGCGAGCTCGATGAGGCGGAAGCGTTTGCGCGGAAGTCGATCGCTGCCGCTCCGGACAACATCGACCCGCACATGACGATGGCGCGGGTCGAAAAGGAACGGGGCAATCTCGAAGCCGCCTGGGCCTCACTCGAAGAAGCTTCGAAGCTGGCGAGACGAAAACAGCTCACCAGGGTCGAGGGACTGCATTTCCTGCGCGGTGATGTTCTCGCCCGGATGCGACGGCCGCAGGAAGCCGAGCGGGAGTTCCGGCAGGAGATCGCTCTCTTCCCTGAAGAGCCGCAGGCCTACAAGAATCTGCTGCTGCTCCTCGTCTCGGAGAAGAAGCTTCGCGAAGCCGAAAGGTTGATCGCCGATCTCATTGAGGCGAGTCCGACGCCGCCTTCGTATATCGCGATCAGCGAAACCCTCAACGTGATCGGCGATCCGCGGGCCGCGAGGTTCTGGGCACGGCAGGGTCTCGAAGAGTTCCCGAACGACCCGAGGCTCCGCGAGCTGGCACGAAGCTGAAGTCGCGGGAGTGAGCGCTGGTGATCCCATGGGCGGTCGCGGCTTCTCTCGAGGTCATGTGGCGACGCTGCCCTGAGGCGCGATTCTCGTTCAGAAGAGGCGCTAAGCGATCCGGGCTAGGGTCCCGGCTCGCGGATTGTGACGGCGCCGGTGGATGGGTCAGTCTCCAGGACGAACGCCCAAAGCTTCATTTCTGCTTGAGGCGTTACTGTGATGCGGACGTACTCTGCTGTCCGGATTCCCGCGGTTTGGAGGTCGAGGTCGGCGAAGTGTGGGCCTGCAGGGTCGACCTGGCTGAGGGGAAGTTGGTCCTCGAACAATACCTGCTCGCCTTCCGTGATCCTCACGGTTGCTGTGCCGCCGGGGTGGCGGGCGAGGTCGTAAATGCGCAAGGTTCGGTCGCGTGGTTCGGGTGTGAGGCCGGTGATCTCGAACGACCCTGTCGCGGCGTCCTCACCGCGGATGACCGGCAGCCGGATCATCTCCCCGGTATTCTCGTCCCGCACGAACAGGTCGAAGGAGAGCTCGGGGGCGTCGGGTTCTGGCATGACGATGAGGAGGCCCGTCAGCGCGTTGCGCGCGAGCTCTTCGGGCCTGGTGACGCCCGGGGAGATCGCGACGGGGTTGCCGCCGATCTCGATCCGCAATACGTCATCGCCGCGCCATGAGGCGACTGCGACGGTCCTCCATGCGCGGTTTTCCGTCCGGAGTGGTTCGGGCCCAATGAGGACGGGTAAGAGGATCGTCGCTGCCTCGGGTGCTGGTGGTGGTTCGGGTACGTGGTAGAGGAGGATGCTCTTGCCGATGCGTTCTGGTTCGTACGCGTCAAGCCACTCGAAGGCGGGCTCCCCCCGGCCAAAGCCGGGACCGAGTCGGTTCATGATGCTCACCGCGACCCATCCCGTCGTGGGATGGTCGTGCAGGGTCGTCAGTGATGGCAGGTCGTGCCAGGGGAGCACGGCACTCCCGAAGTACGAAAGGCTGAGGGTTTCCATGCCCCGCTCGTTGGCGACCTGCTCGAGCCGGAAGAGGTCCTGCCCCCAGTCGAGATTGCTGTCAAGCAGCCAGCGCTCGGGGTGGTCATTGGCGATCTCGTTGAACCAAGCGAGGTGATCAGGATGCGCACGCGCGACGTTCCACGTCTGCCAACCCAGGAGGAGCGCGATCAGCGCGCTTGCGACCGCGCCCCACGAGCGTCTCGTTGCGCCGCAGTACTCTTTGAGCTGTGCGACTGGGAGGACTGCGGTGATGGCCAGGAGTGGGTAGATGGGCAAGACGTGGCGAACGCCGATATTGATTCCCGAGGTCATCGCGACACCGAGGATGGCGATCGCGGCCGCGGCTGGTGCAAGGCGCTCCCACCGACCACGCCGCGCCTCAATGGTGAGAAGTAGTAGTCCGGCCAGGCTGAGGAGGAGAAAGGGGATGGGCGTCTTGACGCCGATGGCCACGGGGAAGTAGTACCACCACCCCTGCCAGGAGGTCTCCCCGAGCAGGTACGCGAAGTGCCCGGTTCGGTTGTGCACGAGAATCTCCAGCACCCCCCGGAAAAGCTCTGGTGCTGGAACTGGAATGTTCTCACCGACTGCGTGGACCGTGGTCCTGATCGGCCCTTCGGGGAGTGCAGAGTCGTACGTTTGGTGCTTGTCCGCCGGCAAGATGACTCCGAAGGAGAACCCGAACACGGCCCACACCAGAAGCACGCCAGCGACGAGGCCGGCGAGGATCCTGATTGTCCATTGCGGCGCGCGGGCGGTGCCATGACGGCTCAGGCGCCGGAGAATGAAGACGAACAGGAGCGCGCCGGGTAGGAACGCGACCGCGGAGAGCTTCGCCAGCACCGCACCAGCCAAAGCCACGCCGAGCGCAATACTGCGTCCAAGACTTGGGTGCTCGAGCCACCAGTCAAACGTGAGAAGGCCTGCGGCCAGCATGGCCGCCGCCGCCGTATCGGTCGTCGCCACTCCCGCATGACCGAGCACCGGCGGGAGGGAGACGAACAGGAAGGTCCCAAGAGGCGCCGCCCACCACCCGTAAAGGCGCCATGACCAGAGCGCGACGACGATCGCGCCCAGCAGGAAGAACGGGAGGTTCCCAGCACGAGCCATGACCAGGTGCCGCCGGTACATGTCCTCGTGATACAGGATGAGGTTCCCCTGTTCGACCAACCATCCCTGCTCGACATACGGCACGCCCTCAAGCCACGGCCCCAGCGCGAAAAGGACCCGTGCAAGCGGGGGGTGCTGCAGGTCGTACGTGTACTTTCCGGCAGCAAGCAGCTCCATGCCCGCAGCGATGTGCGCGGGCTCGTCCACGATTTGGCTGAACACGTGCCATTCCGTGACGAGGACCGCGCAGCCGGCGAGCAGGAGGACCGCTGTTAGGATGATTGCCGCTAGTCGCATGGCTTGAGTCGTTCCGGGGAGCCGGGATTCTACCAGCAAACAACTCAGGCCCGAGCGAGAGGCGGAGAGTGCCGCCGGGACCGACCGGTCCCAGCGGCCAAGTAGTTGCTCGATCGCGTACTACGACTGTGGCGAATGCTCGTGGCATTGATACGCGGCGCAGATCTCCCCTCAGCTCTGCGATCTCGGTCGTGAGCTGCTCGAGCGTCGCATCGTCGATGTGACCGTGCCGGAACCGACGGGCGATCATCGCGCATCTGGCCAGGATCGAGTCGCTCGTTGCGACCGATACGTGCAAGGTCACGGCATGCCCAATCTCATCAAAATGCTCGCCCTCAACTGAGTAGATCGTGACGGTCCGCAGAGCACGCTCTTCGGAAGAGTCGAGACGCTTGGCTCAGCGGGTTATGCACGGGGGCTCAAGCATTTCGTGGAAATCTTGAGCTCGAGAACAGTCCGGAATCAGTCAAGGGGACGACCTAAAAGAATCCAACAACCGCTTCGCCACCCCTTCCTCTTCATGGCCTCGCACTCGTTTCGAGTCGGGGCCTAAGGCGATCTGACGAAGAAAGATCTTTGCCTGGCGATGCTTTTTCTTTGGCACACGGATTCGGCTGGTAGATCGTTGTTTGGCCGTCGGCAGCTGGATCTCCCTCCTGACTCTCTGTACCATCCTCGCGATCGGCGCCGCGAGGGCGCGCCACCGAAGGAATCATTGAGGTTCGACCCCGCGTTCGGAGCATCTGCCAACCGGATTTCATGGGGCGACGTAGCCAAGTGGTAAGGCAGAGGTCTGCAAAACCTTTATTCGCGGGTTCGAATCCCGCCGTCGCCTCCACCTTTCCCTCCTGTTTCAGCTCCAGGCGAGAATGTTTTTCCCGTTCATCGGCCTCGAGGCCCCCGACGCCAGAAATGCGATCATCTCCGCGATCTCTTCGGGCATCATCTCGGCCTCGGCGCCCGGTGCGGCCTTCTCCAGCATTTCCGTGCGTACCGATCCCGGGCTGATGCAGTTCACGCGGATGCCGGTTTCCTTCAACTCGCCGGCGAGCGCCTCGGTGAACATGATCAGAGCCGCCTTCGACGACGCATAGGAGACGAAACCGGGAAACTTGTCGGGACCACTGACGCCGCTGATCGAACCGACGTTCACGATCGCGCCGCGCCCTGTGTGCTTCATGATCGGAATCGCGTGCCGGCACGTGAGAAACGCCGACCGGATGTTTGCCGCGAATGTCGCGTCCCACGACGCGGGCGACGTCTCCGTCAGGCGTGCGGGATCGACATGGCCGGCATTGTTCACCAGAATCGACACTCTTCCGAAGGACTCGTTGCACTCTCTGAAGAGTCGTGCGATGTCGTCTTCGACCGTGACGTCACCCCTGACGACGAGCATCCGCTCGGGGAACTCGGACGCGACCTCCCGGAGCTCTTTTTCGCGGCGGGCAAAAATTGCGACGCGGGCTCCTTCACGGGCGAAGAGGCGCGCCGTCGCGGCCCCGATCCCGCTCGAGGCTCCCGTGACGATCGCGATCTCATCCTGGAATCTCATCGCCTGATCCTATACGACCACTCATGATCCGGAAGCGCGAACGGGGCGGCAAACCCTTCGTGAACACCACGGCGGAATGGGCGCATCATCGCTATGATCGTCTGATGCGAGCTCTCATGGTGACAGCGGTCCTCGTCCTCTCCTGTGTCCGAGGGGATGCCCTTGGAGAGAGTGAAGAGCTGGTGGTCGTCGGGGGACCTTGTGAAGGGTGCGAGACGGTAGCCGAAGGGATGCCGCAGGAGCTTTCTTCGGTGGGGACGATTGCCCCGAGCTCCGAACCGGGAGTGAGGATGACGATCCGCGGTCGTGTGCTCGATGCCAGCGGGGAGGCGGTCCAGGGAGTCATCGTCTACGCGTACCACACCGACGACGGGGGTATTTATCCGCGCAACGGTTCCGGCGGCCATCGCCACGGAGGCCTTCGGGGATGGGCGCGTTCGGATGAAGAGGGGCGCTACGCCTTCGAGACGATCCGGCCGGGCGGATATCCCGGTTCGACCAGTCCCGCCCATGTGCACATGCACGTGATCGAGGAGTCGGGCTGCAGCTACTACATCGACGACATACTCTTCACCGACGATCCACGACTCGATGCGGCCGCCCGGAGGCAGATGGCTCGCGGGCGAGGCGGCAACGGGATCGTCACCCCCGCCTCCGAACCGGACGGGTCGATCACCGTAGTTCGCGACATCGTCCTCGGAGCGGGCATTCGCGATTACGACCGCTGCCGCGAGCTGGCTGCGGCCCGCCCCAGATCCTGACGGGGGACCTAACGAAGAAACAAAGGGCGAGTGGCCCTCGGAGTTATCAATATGATATCATTGTGATAACGGGCAGTGGTGCTCGCTCTGTAACTGATGGCTGAACGGAAAGCGTACCTTCTGCGAATGGATCCGCGGATTCTCGAGGCTCTGCAGCGCTGGTCGGATGACGAGCTGCGGAGCCTCAACGCGCAGATCGACTTTCTTCTCCGGAAAGCACTTCGCGACGCCGGCAGGCTTCCGAAAAAGAAATGAAACTCGAACGAGGGCTTCGCCCGTGAAAGATTTCTTCGAGCTTCGAAGCGCCGGTCCCGGGACGGTGCTGGTGCAGCTGGACGACGATCCGGCGATGGTCGAAGCCGTCCAGACGACGCTCTCTCAGATGGACGCGGTGGAATCTGCGACCCCAGGCTTCGATTCGGTTTTCGTCAGCTTCGATCCGCGCACGCTCTCGCTGGAAGAGATCACAACGGCGCTCGAGGCGATCCCACCCCCGGATCGGTCACGGCTCGCCTCGGGGAGTGAGATCGAGATACCGGTCTCGATTGCCGCCGCCGATGCACCCGACCTCGATTTCATCGTCGAAGCCTGCGGAGTCGGCCGGGAGGAGCTCATCGAGATTCTCCGCTCGGTCGTTCTGCGCGGACGATTCGAGGGCTTTCTTCCCGGGTTCGTCTATCTGGACGGCCTCCCGCCCCGGCTCGTGATCGAGCGCCGTACGGTCCCGCGCACGAAGGTCCCCGCGGGGAGTTTTGCGATCGCGGCCGGAATGGCCGGCTTCTATCCGCTCGCCTCGCCGGCTGGCTGGCACATCCTCGGCCGGACGCCCGCGGCCCTCGTCGATCCTGAGCGGAGACCGGCGAAGCTGCTGCGGCCTGGCGATCGGATATCGCTCCGGCTTTGCGAGTCGATGGAGGAGGCTCGATCGGTCTGGAGCGATCCGCGGCCTGTCGATCGAGGACTTGCCTCTGCCGGTCGCGGTCGTCCGTTGCTGCGCGTCGAGCGCCCGGGACAGATGGCGCTCATCGTCGACGGCTCGACCGGTCGGAGGCCGTTCGATGCCGGCGCCGCCCGTGCCGCAAACCTTGCCGTGGGGAATCCGGAAGGTGCCCCGGTGATGGAGATTGCCGCAGTCGGTCCGGTACTCCGCTTCGATGACGAGGCGATGTTGTCGTGGCAGGGAGCAGACCCCGACATTTCAGTCGACGACTCGAGCGTCGGGGTGAAAGCGCAGTTCCCGGTCGTGGCGGGGTCGATGGTCGCCATCGGTCCGCTGCGCGAAGGCTTGCGCGGATGGCTCGCGGTTTCAGGGGGCTACTCCCACTTCGGGTCCGGGGTGCTCCGGGAAGGCGATCAGCTGGGGAGCGAGGGCTTGCCGGCCCGTACCCCGAGAATCGTGCCGGTCGAACGCACCGGGCGAACGACGATCGGTGTCTGGCCGGGACCGCACCCCATCGACCCGGACGAGCTGCAGCTGCTCACATCGATCGTCTGGACCGTCACGGCCGAGATCGATCGGACCGGCGTTCGCCTCGAGTCCCCGGAAATCTCCACGGGACCTCGCGGCGTCGCGAGCTGCGGAATGCGAGCCGGGTCGGTCCAGTGGCATCCTGGCGGCCAGCTCGTGGCGATGGGGCCCGATCATCCCGTGACCGGGGGATATCTGCAGCCCTTCTCGATCGACCGCGAGGAGATCTGGAAGCTGGCTGCGCTTCGTCCGGGCGAGAGCGTCTGGTTCATTCTCCTGAACCGGAAATGATGACCGCGCACGTGCTTTGCTCCGGGAAGTCCCGGAATGAAGATCATGATCTCGGGAGGTACCGGCTTCGTCGGACAGGGGCTGATCCCGAAACTCCTTTCGGGAGGGCACGAGGTCGTGGTCCTTTCCCGATCGAACAGCAGCGAATCGGGGCGTGTCCGCATCGTTCAATGGGAGATGCGAAGCGATGGCGACTGGACGTCCGAGCTCGCCGACACCGAGGCCATCGTCAACCTCGCTGGTGAGAACATCGCATCGGGTCGCTGGACCGAAAAGAAGAAGAGGAAACTTCTCAACAGCCGGACCAACACCACGCGTGCTCTGGTGGAAGCACTCCGGAAATCGCAGCGCAGGAATGTCCATTTCGTCAGCGCCTCCGCGGTCGGATACTACGGTTCGCGGGGAGATGAAGTCCTCGATGAGGAGTCGGGTCCCGGGGAGGGCTTTCTCGCAGAGATGGCGGTTCAGTGGGAAGGTGCTGCGATGGCCGCTTCCGACTTCGCGACCGTCACCATCTGCAGGTTGGGAGTCGTTCTCGGAGATGGTGGGATGCTCGGGCGGATCGAAAAGATATTTCGTCTATATCTCGGCGGCAGACTCGGAAACGGACGGCAATGGATGTCGTGGATCGATCGGAACGATCTGGCCGATCTTTTCGTCTGGCTGCTCGAGCGGAAAGAAGGGACGGCGGGGATCTACAACCTGGTCTCGCCCAATCCGGTGACCAACAGACGATTCACGGATCTGTTCGCCCGAGCGGTCGGTCGCCCGGCGCCTTTCGTCGTTCCGCGGTTTGCGCTCGAGCTGGCTCTGGGTGAGATGGCGCGTGAGCTGTTGCTGGTAAGCCAGCGGGTTCATCCATCCCGGGTTTCCTCGGAAGGGTTCCAGTTTCTGCATCCGACGCTGGAGTCCTCACTCGGGCGGATCTACGGAGCGTAGACGGGGTCGGGGGGGGGGGTGGGGGGGGGGGGGGGGGGGCGGGGGGGGGGGGGGGGGGGGGGGGGGGGGGGGGGGGGGGGGGGGGGCCGGGGGGGGGGGGGGGGGGGGGGGGTGGGGGCGGGGGGGGGGGGGGGGGCGGGGGGGGGGGGGGGGGGGGGGGGGGGGGGGGGGGGGGGGGGGGGGGGG